>NZ_JAUBTL010000058.1:44967-52320 GCF_036702475.1 Microcoleus sp. D2_18a_B4 | reverse complement strand
AGCCGTGTGCGGTGAAAGTCGCAAGCACGGTTTTGTAGGAGAGATGGTGGGGGACACTCTACCATCGACTCTCTAACATGCTGCCTCCTCGGTTTGTTGTGGAGGTAGTGAGTCCGGGTAGAGTGGGCAGGGATCGGGATTACGATCCTCTTCGAGGGCTTCGCCAACGCAAACGAGCTCAGTACGCAGCGCGGGGCATCGCAGAGTATTGGGTTATCGATCCAATAGAAGAAGTGGTGACGGTTTTGTGGCTTGAGGATGGGCAATATGTTGAGGTTGGGGTATTTCGGGATGGAGAGGCGATCGTATCTCCGATGTTTCCACAGCTAAGTTTGACGGTTCAACAGATTTTGAGTGGAGAGGTTTAAGGGCGGATCAATAGCTAATTGGTTAGCATTCATCTAACCACCTACCGATTAGTGAAAATCTCCACCTTCAACCTGATTAAGGCCATGTTTCAATCCCTGATAGGGATTTAGGTTGATTGCAACCTGTAAGTTTCGCTAACAGTCACACCCTTTTTAGATAGTGACGTGAGAATATCACCAACCTTACTTTGCTAAATAAATCTAGGCGGGGATACTCTAATTTCCCCGCCTAAGCCCTGTAACCCTTACACATCAGGAAACTTTAAATTTGTGATGTGGTTAGTTTTGATAAGTATCTTTACTTTTTAAACAGGGATTTTTTGAAAAATATAATCAAATATCTGCTATTATGACATATCAACTGTTTATGTGGCTACACGAAACAAAATGCTATACAAATACAACCGCGCAAGCGCTAGAAGCGCTCCGACCTTAGCAACGCTCAGAGTGTCAGTTTTTTAAAAATGTCAGGTTTGCAGTCACAAGTGTACAGTTCTTAAAACTTCAATTTACAACTCAACGACAACTTGGAGGTTTTATGTATCAATTTCAAACTTTTGTTATTACAGCAACAATTAGTGTAGTTATGTTTTGTTATTTCACGTTGAAATATTTAGAAGTATCAGCACTTAATAAATTTATTGCATTATGTGCTATACAAGCTGCCATCGGGTCATTTTATTGGGTTTTTTTCACGGCTAGTGGTAAAAATTTTGCTCGCAATCAAAACAATAAACTACAAAATACAGTAGTAAATGAATCTCATCAACTATCAACTAACAATCAAGACCATACACAACAACATACCGTAGTAGATGAATCTCACAAACTATTTGCTGAAGGTGAAGCTTTACGAATTAATATTAATTTCAACTCCTTAATGGAAAAATACAAAAAGCTTTCTACTTTTGATGAAGTAGCAGAATGGGATAAAGAAGCTGAAAGCGCAATAGCAAAAATAGTTGTGTCAATAGAACGCTTAGACACGTTGATTTTGAAATACAGTAGTAATGTCAATACTTTCACACAAGAAAAATTTAAAAATAAGTATAAAGAAATTCTTGAAAATATGGCTGAAAAATTGCAAGAAGCTATAGACTTCACTCCCAAAAATTCAGAGGAAAAAAAGACCTTATTAAAAGAATTAACTCTTGCTAAAAAAGAATTGCAATTACAGAAAAGAGAGGTGGCAGCTACAATGAAAAATGTCAACCAAGAATCACGTTCCAAAAGTGTTCGTGCTGGGAGTTATTTGTGGATGTATAATTCTAAAATAGCTGCAAAAGAACGACGTAAAATTCGTTATCAAAGGGACGCAGAGTTAAAACCTAACGAAGCGACAAAAGCTGCTATCGAACGTCAAATTTTGCAGATTGATAAAGATATAATGTTAATTAAACATTTTACAAAATAATTATTTCAAACTTGCTATCTAGAGAAATAACGTTATCCTTATGTAAGCGTAAAACACCTTTACAAGCTCTAGACGGTGAAACTTGTAAAAACACATCTTACTAAATCACGTTAAACGGTTTTTGAGTGTTATCGGTGTTTAAGTCTCCTTTGTTTATATCTTTTATTCTTGGGTCATTTTCCATCATTCTAGTTATTACTACACGCGCAAGAAAAGGATCTTTATCCACCGAATCATTCAATATTTCATCTATTATTTCATTAAATTCTTTAGTATCTTTATAAGGATGACCCACAAATATTATAGAAAACTCTGAAGTGAATTCAAAGTATAAATTTTTTAGGGTAAGTACGAGGTCTAAATCATGGTTTGATTCATATAAACTATCGTATTCACTTTTAATTTCTGCTTTATATTTCTCTTTTATAATTGTTGTTAAAATCTGAATTGAATTCCTATAGGAATCATAAATTTTCTCACGATACCATTTATGTCTATCACTTTCTTCTTGACTAATTCTTTGTTGTTTTTCTCGTTCCATTTGGTACTTATTATTTCTTGAATTATTCATTATTAATAAACCACCTGAAATTAAGGAGCCTAAGACAGCACCTAAAATGGAACCAAAGAAAATATAAATACCATTTGGCAGGGAAAACATATTATTTGAATTTTTGAAAGAGTGTAATAATCATAACCCTTTACATAAATGATTAGCAACTGTGTATCTGTGCGATTTTTCAACTACACTGCCACCGCTCCAACATCTGAGAACTGATGACTGATATCTAATGACCGCCACCGCTCCAACTGCTAGACCTTGCCAGCCTCTCAAACCGTGCGAGCCGTGCCTGTGGTGCGATTCTCACCCTTTCAGCCCTGCCAGCCATCCAATCATCCCAAAACCCCACACACCGCCCTAAATGGTGCATTTTTCACCCTTGCCAGTGCCAGCAGTCCGATCGCCTCTCACCTGGTCACAGTTGATCGCCTCGGAGTCATCCGATCGCCCTGTTGAATCTGGCAATTTGAAGGGGTAACGACAGCCGAAAAAAATTACTCCCTCAAAAAAACACCTACCCCTAGGCGCAAATTTTATCCATCAACCCGATTTAAATTCCAGTCGTAAGGCAAAAAAACGATCGCCCATCCATCACTCACAGCCACCTCCGGCCCCAAATAACCGCCCACATACTCAGCCACCGAACCCGCCGCTTTTACAAAATCCTCGCCGTACCACTTAAAAATCTTGCTCAAATAAAGCGTCTTTTTCTGGGCATCATATCGCACCTTATCAGGATTGTGAATAAAACGGCTCGCATCCGCTTCTAGTTGAGTCCGTACCGACTCCGGGAAATAAGCCCCCCGGCGCAGCAGCGGGCACCCGACAGAAGCGCAAACTAATGCAAAATGGATGCGCGGTTCCGCAAATTCCGGCCGCAATATTGCGTGTTCGATTTGATTGAGACTGTACTTTTTGCCGCCAATAATCGAATTTGAACGAGTGAAAAAATCCAAAAAACTCAGCCAGTTGGGAATTCCCAAAACTGTGGGACGGATGGACGCGATCGGATATACTTCCAGAACTTGAGAAATTGCGATCGCATTATACGCATTCAGCCACAACGCCAGCCGCGCATCCGCATCAGTACCATCGGCCAAATCCACATCCGCCAAACTTTCCAGCCACGCCCTCAAAACATCCGCCCCCTCAGCTTTCCAGCCCCGATAATTGACGCGGCCGAAATCGTCAACGTAGCGTTGCAGCAACTCGTCCCAAATCGTAAAGTCGATCGTACCGATCATTTATTACTACCCCTAATATAAGGCGGGCATTGCTTTAACTTCTGCATCTATTTAATACTACCGTCCACCCAAATAATACCTCCAACGGTAGGATTTTTTAGATTAGACCCGTCAAACGGGCTCTGGTTAAATTAGCTTGAGTAAAATTAGCGCCTTGTAAATTAGCTTGCCGCCAAGAAGCCCCGCTCAAATTTGCCCCGGATAAATTAGCTTCCCTAAAATTTGCTTCTCTCAAATCTGCCCCTTGCAAATTCGCATTTGCTAAACTCGCGTACCGCAGGCGAAGGCCGATAAAATCGCCGCCCGGACACTGGTTAGTTTACCGCAACTAATTGATTTGCTGCGGGTTAGGTGCAATCACTGGTGTAGCCAACTCCAAAATCATTCCCCATGAAACTGCTCCCAAAGTTACAGATTTCCTGCTCTTTACATCCTACAATTTTAACTACCAGCCGGGAAATCCCTCGGTATATTTAGAGGGGATTAATCTGAGCGCTGCGCGAAGTACCTCGTTGGGAATTACTCCTTGGGATGAAAGGCTCGTCGGGTGTAGGTACGGAAACCGACAATTAGACATTGCGAGTACCTTTAACTTTGATGTACTTCCTAGATATTAAAACAAAAGAAATGGTATATTAAGGTAGGTCGAAAAAAGAAGCTAAAAATGCAACTCACTTACAAATACCGCCTCAAACCAACCAAGCCCCAACTAGCAACTATTGTGGCTCATTTAGAACTCTGCCGTCGGCAGTACAACTACCGACTCGGCGAAAGATTTAGGTGGTGGGAAACCACGAGAACACCTATCAACGCCTGCCCATTGATTGTTTCGATAGTCCCTGTTGAGGAGATTTATCGAAATATTCCCTTGACTAGAGTGCAAACTAGGGATGGCAGAAAAAAGGATGAGTCAGGCAATCCTCTAACCAGGAAAGGTGATGTTTTCTCAAACATTGAAGGCGGATATGTACAGTGGCAGACGATACAATTAGCTGACCTGAAAAACACTAAAAAATTATTCCCTGATTATAAAGTGTTAGATTCCCAGGTTTTGCAAGATGTCGTCAACAGAGTTGAAACTTCCTTTTCAAACTTCACCACGCCCGACAAAAACGGCAATCGTAGAGGCAAGCCAAGATTCAAAGGGCTTCACTACTACAAATCCTTCACTTACCTTCAATTAGACAACTTAGATATTGTCAAAGATGAACAAAACAGGATTTGTATTAGCCTTGCAAAAATAGGTCAAGTGCCTATGGTCTTTCACCGTCCAATACCAACAGGATTCAAAGTTAAGACGGGTAGTGTTATCAGAGAAGCCGATGGGTGGTATATCTCCCTGACGCTAGAAGATAAAACGGTTCCCGTAACGGTTGCAGAAATTCTACCGACTGAAGAAAACACTGTTGGTATTGATTGGGGAGTCAATAATTACGTCTATCTTTCCAATGGCGAAAGAGTTGAGAATCCTAGATTTTTAAGGAAATCGGCTCAGAAATTAGCAAGGCTTCAAGCGAAGTTAGCTAATAGAGTCAAGGGTTCCCAACCTTGGAAAATAATCAAGGACAAGATTTCCCAACTCCATCAGTTCGTAGCTAGAGCTAGATTAGATTTTCAATTTAAAACTGCACATGAGTTACTTAGCAAGTGTGAGGTTTTAGTTGTTGAAGATTTGAGTGTCAAAAATCTAACTAGACGTGCCAAGCCCAAGACTGATATTGAGAATGGTAATTTGGTTTATTTGCCTAACGGTCAGTCAGCTAAGAGTGGTTTGAATAAATCCATGCTTGATGCTGCTCACGGGCAATTCGCCAACGTTCTGAAATATGTCGCATGGAAACTAGGTAAAAGTGTTTTATTTGTTGATCCAAAGGGAACTTCCCAGCACTGTTGGAACTGCCTCAACAAAGTCCCGAAAGAATTATCGGAACGGTGGCATTCTTGTCAATGTGGAGAATCTTTGGATCGAGATGAAAATTCAGCCAAACTTATAAATAAGATTGGTCTAAGTTACGAAAGTGGCGGGGGAACTCCGTCACTCAAAAAAGCCTTTGAAAAAAAGGAAAAAGAAGCCTGCGGTCTAACTGTACTCAGTTGACCGTCAGGTTCGTTCACAAGATTCTTAATTTCAACTTCAACAGGGATCGGTTTCTTCCGGCACAACACCCCTCTCACTTTGAGCTGCAATTTTTTAAATTCCCCTTACCTTCCTAACAAATTATGACGGATCAAACCAACTTTTTCGATAAACTGTTAGCGGCTGTTGAAACCAATCAAAGTTTGCTCTATTTAGCCCTCGATCCAGACCCAGAAACCTTGCCCCCGCAGGTTTCCATGACTGGGGAAGAAACTCAAACTTTTGTAACTGATTTGTTTACCAAGCTAAAAAGTGCGATCGACCAAACAGCCGATTTAATTTGTGCCTGCAAAATCACCCTCGGTTTTTACCAATCTCTCGGTATTCCCGGTTGGGCATTGCTGGAACAAATTTTAACAATTATTCCCCCTCACCTGCCAGTAATTTTAGATGCCAAACACTGCGATTTAAATACCAGCACAGTGTTTGCCAAAATTGTATTTCAAGACTGGCGAGTTGACGCTATTACCTTAAGTCCCTATGCCGGATTCGACCAAGTAGCGCCATTTTTGTTATACGCTGGAAAAACAGTTTTTGTCCTCTGTGCCACCGCCAACCCCTCAGCCGAGGCTGTGCAAGAATACCCGACGCCAAAAAACCCTTTGTACTTGCAATTAGTCCGACTCTCTCAAACTTGGGGAACTCCCGAAAAACTAGGTTTAGAAGTAGGAATAATGCCGGATATGTTAGCTCGCATCCGCAAAGAAGCTCCAGAACGCCTAATTTTAGTCGAAGGAGACATCGCCGAGGAAAATGACCTCACAGAAGAAAACGACCTCGCACAACTGCTGGCGGCGGGTTTAAGCACAAATGGTGACGGTTTGCTGCTGCCAGTCCCCCCAAGTTTATTAGCGGGAAAAGAGCCACGCCGAGAAATTGAGAAATTGCGGGATAGTATTAATAAACAGAGGCTGCGGGCGATCGAAGGTAGTCCCACTTGCGAACTGTGGCTGCCCGATGTTTGCTTTTTACAACCGGAACCTCACCGCGATTTAATCTTGCAACTTTATGACATCGGCTGCGTAGTTTTTGGCGACCACGTACAAGCATCGGGTGCCGTATTTCCATATTACATCGACTTGCGGAAAATAATTTCTATTCCGCAGATTTTCCATCAAATTGTCAGCGCTTATGCAGAGATTCTCAAGGATTTAAAATTCGATCGCATTGCCGGAATTCCCTACGGTTCTTTACCCACAGCAACGGGTTTAGCATTGCGGATGGAACGCCCGATGATTTTCCCGCGCAAGGAGGTGAAAACTTACGGTGCAGGCAAATTAATTGAGGGGCATTTTCAGGCAGGAGAAACGATTGTCGTAGTGGATGATATTTTGATTAGTGGCAAAAGCGTAATGGAAGGCGCGGCTAAGTTAAAATCGGCTGGCTTGAATGTGGAAGATATCGTGGTATTAATCGACCACGAACAGGGAGTCAAAGATAAGATGCAGGCCAACGGTTATCGCGCACATTCCGTGTTAGCGCTTTCGGAAATTGCTGAAGTTTTGTATCGAGCAAGTCGCATTGATACCGAGCAATTCAATCTTTTGACGGCGGAACATTAAACTATAAAATATCTAGTTACCAGGCTCTGCCTGGTAATTAATACCCGGAGGCTCTGCCTCCAAAAT
>NZ_JAUBTL010000058.1:0-44867 GCF_036702475.1 Microcoleus sp. D2_18a_B4 | reverse complement strand
TCTCTCTCGTTTGCCTTGTTGTAGTGGAGGCAGAGCCTCCTGAAATGCGTTACCAGGCAGAGCCTGGGAACGAGTAAGAATTAATTGCCTAGTTTTCTAGTTACCAGGCTCTGCCTGGTAATTAATACCCGGAGGCTCTGCCTCCAAAATTCTCTCTCGTTTGCCTTGTTGTAGTGGAGGCAGAGCCTCCTGAAATGCGTTACCAGGCAGAGCCTGGGAACGAGTAACAAGCGAGATCAACCTTGCAGAACTTCAATTAAAGCATTGCCCATCGCTCGACAGCCAACGAGTTTCATGCCTTCTGACATGATATCACCAGTGCGATAACCTCGATCCAAAACTTCGACAACGGCTTGCTCGATTTTATTAGCAGCTTCCGGCTGATTTAAGGCGTAGCGCAGCATCATTGCCGCGCTTAAAACTTGGGCGATGGGATTGGCTTTATCTTGTCCCGCGATGTCGGGTGCGGAACCATGCACGGGTTCAAAAACCCCCGGCCCGCTTGCTCCCAAACTAGCAGAAGGCAACATCCCAATGCTACCAGTTAGCATCGCCGCCGCATCGGAAAGGATGTCGCCGAATAAATTGCCCGTGACAATTGTATCGAACTGTTTAGGCCAGCGAATTAACTGCATGGCTGCGTTGTCAACGTAGAGGTGAGAAAGTTCGACATCAGGGTATTCTGAAGAAAGGGCAATAATACGATCGCGCCACAGTTGCGAAACATCCAAAACATTCGCTTTATCAACGGAACACAGCCTTTTTCCCCGCTTCCTGGCCGTCTCAAAAGCGACTCGCCCGATTCTGTCAATTTCCGACTCGGTGTAAGCCATCGTATTGACACCACGTTTTTCGCCTGTTTCCGTCTCAAAAATACCTTTCGGTTTGCCGAAATAAATGCCGCCTGTGAGTTCGCGGATTACCATAATATCCACGCCTTCGACAACTTCCCGTTTCAAACTAGAAGCATCAACCAATTGCGGTAAAATAGTCGCCGGACGCAAATTGGCAAACAATCCCAATCCGGCGCGCAGTCCTAATAATCCAGTTTCCGGGCGCTGTTCGCGGGGCAAATTATCCCACTTGTAACCGCCAATAGCTGCTAACAATACTGCATCGCAATTGCGGCATTTTTCCAGTGTTTCTTCGGGTAGCGGATTGCCTGTTGCATCAATAGCAGCGCCGCCCATTAAAGCTTCTTGAAATTCAAAGCCGATGTCCAATTGTTGACCGACAAGTTTCAGGACATCTACCGCCACAGCGATAATTTCAGGGCCGATGCCGTCTCCTGGTAAAAGAGTGATGCGGTAGTTTTGAGTCATATCGATTTTGGAGGTTTGATTTGAGATTTGAGATTGAGAGTTAATGGGAATTCTTTGGAAATGCAAGACATTCTCACAAGGTTATAATCATATCAGGATAAGCAACCTCAGAATTGATTATGACATTCCCGACTTACCCGCCTGCTCAAGCTGAACCGCCTTTAGACCCCCGACAGAGTTTGCCAACAATGTATGATTTACCTAGCGAAGACCCAAAGGAGCCCGGTTTGCCAGATACATTTCATTTAGATCAGCCGCAACTCTTGGAATTCACGTTTTTGCCGCCGGGATGGGATGCGGAACAAGTCTTTACAGCCAGCGACCTAAATTTGTATTACGATGCAACACAACCGCGCTGGCATAAACGCCCGGATTGGTTTGCTGCGGTGGGTGTGCCAAGGCTTTATCAAGGGCGCGATATGCGTTTGAGTTATGTAGTTTGGCAAGAACGGGTAAATCCGTTTGTGGTGGTGGAATTGCTATCGCCGGGCACTGAAGATGAAGATTTAGGGCGGACTGTTCAACAAGCTGGGGAACCGCCGACTAAGTGGCAAGTTTATGAACAAATTTTGCGGATTCCTTACTATTTTATTTTCAGTCGCTACACGGATGAATTGCGAGCTTTTCATCTTGTAGGAGGCCACTATGAACCTGCAGAATTAATTGATGGGCGGTTATTTATTCCTGAGTTGCAGTTGAGTTTAGGTTGGTGGCAAGGCACTTATAAGAGTATGAATCGTTTGTGGTTGCGATGGTTTACGGCCCAAGGAGGGTTGATTTTGAGTCCGGGTGAAAGAGCAACGGCGGCGGAACGGCAACTGATAGAATCTCAACAGCAAGTAATTGAAGCTCAACAGCAACTCATAGAATCTCAACAGCGAGAGGAAAGACTAGCGGCGCGGTTGCGGGAACTAGGCATCGATCCTGAACAGTTGGTGTGAAATACCCAAACTAAACGGAGTACCGTTATAGTTCGGGCTTCGTGTCTCATCTGCCATTGCTCTGTTGGGAATACCCGTTACCGAGTATTCGTCACTGAAGACGATCCGAGTCTTACACAGCATCTCTGGCTTTGGAGCCTTTATCCCTTCGTAGGGAACCCACGCAGAAGCCCTGTTTCCCAAGGCAAAATTTTTCTTCGTGCAACAAACATGGCTTATTTTTTACAGCAGGGCGTTACCTTACCAACCAGCGGTCTGTTCTTTCCCCCTTTCTCTCGCAGTTATCCTTGGTAAGCATATTACTGCTACTGTGACCTATTGTTTGCAGTCGAGTGGGTGGGTCGCAACCACTTATATCTTACACGTTTCTGTTAGAAAATCCGGGAATTGTCGATCTTTTTCACAGACCTTGCTCGGCTTATATCCCCGCGCTAAACGGAGTACCGTTATAGCGTGGGACTTACGCCGATTGAGTTAATAGTTCTCGCACCCAAGCCTGGTGAAACCCGGTTTCTTCCTTCTATTTCTCGTGGCTGGTCCCGAAACTCGTAGAAACCGGGTTTCTAGCCTCCATCCATAATTCTTGCTTGAGTATTCCAAAAGCCCGATAGCCCATAACCCCTTTTCAACTCCTCGAATCCGCGCAACAGGAGTGAAATAAGATAAAAACAGTTCGATCGCACGCACGTACAAAAAAATCGGCAAGGAGTCGCGGAGTGGCAGAGGACGAAGGCATACCAACATCAGCACAGATTGATTCTCGGGACTATTCTTGGGCCTTTTGGCCAGTTGTCCCCCTCTATCCCTACAGCAAGCGGCGCACCATCCGCAAGGAAATAGTCAAGGATACAATCTGGACTTTTGACCAAATACAAGGCATTTTCTACGTAGTCGTCCCGATTCGGATGACAGTAATTAAATTAGAACCCGAAGGCCTTCTCGTCTACGCCCCCGTTGCACCGACTCCTGAGTGCATCCGCTTGGTAAAAGAGTTAGTAGCAGAGCACGGCGAGGTGAAGTACATCCTGCTGACAACGGTTTCAGGCATCGAGCACAAAGTTTTTGTCGGCCCCTTTGCGAGGTGTTTTCCCCAAGCGCAGGTGTTTGTCGCCCCGCAGCAGTGGAGTTTCCCGGTGAATTTGCCGCTGAGTTGGCTGGGTTTGCCGGCGAAACGCACGTCTGTACTGCCCTTTGACAGCAGCAACACGCCGTTAGCCGATCAATTTGACTGGGCAATTCTCGGCCCGCTGGACCTCGGTTTGGGCAGATTTGCTGAAGTTGCGTTATTTCACAGACGATCGCGCACGCTGATGTTAACAGATTCCATAGTTTCGATTCCCGAAAATCCGCCCGCGATCGTCCAACTCGACTCGTACCCGCTGCTGTTTCACGCCAAAGACAGCGCTTTGGAGACGGTGGCAGACACCCACGAAAATCGGCGCAAAGGGTGGCAGAGAATCGCCTTATTTGCCATGTATTTTAGCCCCAGCGTGTTGGAAGTGCCGCCGTGGTCGGAGGTATTGGCCAAGGCACGAGAAGCGCCAGAACGCTCTAGGAAAGCTTATTTCGGGTTATATCCGTTCAAGTGGAAAAAACATTGGGAGCGATCGTTTGAGGCTTTGCGGGGAGGAGGGCGGTTGTTTGTGGCGCCGATTTTGCAGACTTTGATTCTCAACCGCGCGCCGAGGGAAACTCTCGATTGGGTGGATAAAGTGGCGAGTTGGGACTTTGAAAAAATTGTACCTTGTCACTTCGATGGTGCGATCGACTCCCGGCCGCGTGAATTTCGGCAAGCATTCTCATTTCTGGAAAAACACTCGCCTGTTAATTCTTTACCCGAAGATGATTTTAAATTGCTCAGGCAGATTGATGCGGGTTTGAATAAAACAGGTTTGGTTCCGCCTGCGAAAGACAAGGTTTAATCGGAAATTTTGCACCATTCTGAATAAGCTGTTTGAGCACAGGCAAGATGCCTGTGCCACAAGAAAATAAAGTATTGTGGAACGGGCATCTTGCCCGTTTGAGCACAGGCAAGATGCCTGTGCCACAAAAAAATAAAGTATTGTGGAACGGGCATCTTGCCCGTTCCGGCTAGAAGCCTACCAAAAAGATTAAACTCTTGACAATTGGTGTCGGTTTATTCATTTATCTCATTAAATTATTAATCAGCTCATCCACCCTCAAAAGTTCTTGAATAATTTGCTCTACCCTCTGCAGTTCATGTATAGGATTTATGCTTCTAATAGTTTTCGGGGATGTAGCTGAAGTATGTGCCGCCACACCTCTTTCTTCCCCAAACGTATTCATGGTAGCCAGCCAAGCAGGCTCTAAATCATCGGTATCTATTCCTATTGGCAAAAGCAACGCCAGAAGATTAGCTTCTTTGATGCCATGATTCTGGTCAATACTTCGCTTAAAACTATTAATAGCTAAATCTATTTTTTTGTTGACTTTTATTTTTTCCGGTGGCAAAGCTTTACTTCCCTTAGTTGGAGTCAGTGTATCTGGTGGTGCTTCCATCATTTGACCAGAAAAGCCAAGCAAGCCGATTAAAGTACGGCAAGTCTTACCCTGACTATCCCACTTCTTTTTAGCATTAAGGGCTACTTCCCAAACTCTGTCCTCAAAATAAGCCTCAATTTCGGCATGAACTAAAACTCTGTAGGCAAGAGTTAAGGCTAGCTGCCGCTCGGAATATGAACCTAGAGGATTAATCTTAGGAAAAAATTGTTTTTTTAACCTATTTAACTGCTGGGTTAGAGTACGAAATCTAACGGATTTTGGCATACCTCTTAATAACTTACCTCAAACCGTTAAAGATAATATGGTTATCTACGAGTTCAGGTACATTAAACTCTACATCCAAAACCTTTAACAAAGCTTTGCCCCACAGTGAGAGACGAGTATGAGTTTCGCGAATGCTAGTTGTGCTTTTCTCAACAGCTTCTCTGAATTCGCTATTAGATGATGAACATAACTCTTTAAAAGCTTTTTGCACACCCGCCGGATTATTCTCAGCAACTTCACTAATAACTGGATCTGAAAAATAAAAAACCATTACATCTAAAATAGCTCGATTAAACTTGCCTCGGTAACTATTAGAACTACTCAACCACACACGAAATATATTTTCTTCTCCAAATATTGTAGTGGTTGTTTGCACTGCCTTTTCAAATTGGCTAACTGTATATCTGACCTCAGTTTCTTTCTCTTTCCAATCCTTGTTGAGCTTTTTGCAAGTCATATCCAGGAACACTTTAAGATTACCGCGATAATCGGATAAAAAATGGTGGAATCCTACATATCGCAGTAATAATTCGACATCGCGCATCCGAGGATCGGGATTTGGGGATTTAAGTATTTTTCTTAAAGCCGGATTTTTAATTGATTCGTCATCTAAAAAATTGATGAAATCACCTGGATGCAATGCTTGCCTGAGTTCTTGGGGAGATAGCGGAGTATTTTCTACATTCAGACGGAGAAAAATTTTGTAGAGTAAACTTTCTGTATGCCAATTCCGAATCAATGTAGTACGAAGAGTTTGATTATCCAGTGCATCAAGTACAGAACTATGGAGAAGATCGTTTTTTAGATCCTCATGCGTACAACCATTGAGTTCAGGTCTAAATTCTAAGTTTTTCAAAGCAAAACTATCGTTGGGAGTTTCGCTCCTTCCATAAAATTGCAGAATCGTAAGCAAGCGTTGCTTGCCGTCAAGAACTACAAATTTTCCGCGTTTTTTATCTTGAGAAGCCAAAACTATATCTGGAATGGGAAATCCTAGAAAAATAGATTCAATAAACCTGCTTTTGCGAGTTATATCCCAAGCATCTCGCCTTTGAAATCTTGGATTAAGTTGAATATTGTCACGAACAAGTTGATCGAGTATGGTGGCTGTCGTCCAGTCATTTCCAGCTACAATTATTTCGGAAATTTCGTCTAAGACTGATTTGGAATTACCATTAGATTCAAGCTCATAATCTAGAGCTTCATCTTCCTCATCAAAGCTTACTTCTTCGGGTTTTTCTAAGAGGTTTAGTTCAGGCATGACCGCGCTCTACTTGGTAAGTTTAATTGGGATACAGTATACCTAAGTATAGCAAAAGTCAGAAGCCTTAAGTTATCATAGGAGTAACTAATTTATCGATTATGAAAACGATCGCTTTTAATTTTTACGGATTTTTAAGCTAGATGGCGAATTTTTCAACTTAAACTCATCAAACTTCACCACTTGCGACTCCGGTTTCCGCGTATCAAAATAGTAGCTACTCACAACACCACTACCCGTATCAAAAATAGTAAAAGCCGTAATATCATTGCTATCAATATACGGCAGCGGCCGCCCATCCTTCCCCAACAAAGGCGCAACAGTCGGCACCACAGGTTCCAATCCGTTCGGGTCTCCAATAGCGCTGTAATCTTCCCGATATGCCGGCGGCACAAATCGGCGCTTTTCCCCCGCAAAAGCACCGTAACTGTTGCCAACATTAGAACTCTCCAAAAAGTGCATTCCGCTGGAACTTACAAACCGATTCCACAAGTGCGAATGTCCGTAAAATACCAACTGCACCCCCGCTGTTTCTAGTAGCGGCACTACATCCCGAATCAGATAATCTTGCTGTTTCGGATACTCGTAACGCACCATTTTAATCTCGCCATCGAGAGCGCGATCGACTATTTGCACAGGGTCAGTATAAGCAGGTACAATATTGTCACCCAGAGAATGCGGCGGGTGGTGAAACATCACAATTTTATATTTTGCCTGCTGGAATTCCGAACTCTTTAACTCTTGTTGCAGCCAATTATATTGAGCGCTGCCCTTGACAATCGGCTCAAAAATATGCTGTCCGTATCCCCATTTTTCGGGATTATTAAAATCTTCGTCCCGTTCGCGATACCTGCCTCTCGCACGCGGATCTAAATTGGGAGTCCGCCAGATATTCGTAGCATACAAAGTTACTAACCGCACGTCCCCAAAAGTCACAGCATAGTAATTCTTGCCTCCCGGTAAATTGAAAATTTCGTCATAGGTATCGCTATTAAAAGTATTGTTTTTTAGCCATATTTCCCGCACTGAAGAGTCATTATTGGGATTCAAAGAGGCAGCACGTTGGGCGTATATTTTCTCGGCAGCGGCGCGGGGAAAAGGATCATTAAATTGGTCACCGAGTGTGCTGTTGGTGGCAAAGCGACCCATGATTTCGTGATTGCCAATGGCGGGAAATAAAGGCGCGTGTTGGATCAGTTCGCCGCCGCTGTAAACGGTTTTGATGCCGTTTTTGTCGAGTTCGGAAAATGCGCGACCTTGCAGAGTGGGAAAGAAGGCGCGGCCTCGGTAGTCGTCAAACCATTCGGAAGCGCGATCGGGTATATTAATTAAATCCCCAGCCATGAAAACCGCGTCAACTCTCCCAATTGTTGCGGCTACTTTCTGGAGATTTGCTGCTGTCATAGGCATCAATTGATGGTCGGAAGTGAGGAGAATTTTGAGCGCAACTCCTGCTGCTGGTGTCGGAGAAAGAGTGAAAACTTTGCTGCTGACAGATGCGCCGTCTTTTCTTTCGCTGGTGACTCGATAAGGAATGCGAGCACCGGGCCTTAAATTGGAGACTTCTGCTTCGTGGCGCCAGATGTCGCGGACAATTGGATTGCTGTCAATGATGCTTTGTTTCATTTCATCGGAAATGCGCGAGTCTTTGTCTTCGCGAGTGCGGCTTAGCTTGGTAGTATTTGCCGTCACAACTTGATTCAAATTTTCGCCGTAAGCAACAGTGTTGCGAGTACCAGGAAACTCGGTAAACCAGAGAACTCGCACCGACTTTGCTGTTGGGACTTGCAAAAACGGATCGGTTAAAAGCTGAGGTTTGTTAAGATAAGATTGCATAAGGAAACCTAGCAAGAGGACAATCAAAATCAAAACAGCAAAAAACCAGGGATTGCGAGAATAACCTTTGGGATTTCCTACTTGGTTGGGCAATGGTGTTAACATAATTCATTAGTCATTAGTTTGTAAGGGCGGGTTGCACCAGCCAAACAGAACTCCCCACCCCAATACATATAAACCCGCGACACCCACTTTAAATTTTAAACTACCCAGGTTATCAACAAGTTAAGAAATTAGTAGAATATCTCCGATAAAAGAAACCTCCACCCTTTTTGGAAATCTTCTTATAGCGGTTCTCAGGAAAGTAAGGTAATCTTCCTGTTTGGCCAATGCCCAATGCCCAATGCCCAAAAACACCTCATCTTACTGAGAAAGGCTATATCTCTGAATTCTCTTTCTCTGCGCCCTCTGCGCCCTCTGTGGTTCATTAAAAAAAATTCTCAAAAATGATTGAGACTTGCGATATAACATTCTTAACACCCTTCCTTCAATCTAAAATCTAAACTCTAAAATCTAAAATCCCATGACTCGCCACCTTCTCAAAGCCAACTGCAAAACCGTACACTTGGGCGGTTTTTCTCCGAATATCGAACCTGCTTTAACTGTCGATTCGGGCGATCGCATCGATATCGAAACCTATTCAGGATATTATGTTGCTGACAAAGCGCCGCCCGAATTTCTCACCCCCGAATTTTTAGATATTTGTCAGAATTTGCCCCCCAACCGCAAAGTTGGGCCGGGGCCCCACTTGCTGACAGGCCCGATTTATGTTAACAATGCCGAACCGGGAGACGTTTTAGAAATTCACATTGAGGATGTTTACCCAAGTTTGCCCGTAGGATTTAATGCAATTCGCGCCGGATGGGGAGCTTTGCCTGAGTATTTCCCCGAACCTAAATTGCGGTTTATTCCGCTAGATTTAGAGCAAAAAACTGCTGAATTTCCCGCAGGTAGCGGCATTCGGATTCCCCTACATCCTTTTTTTGGCATTATTGGCGTTGCCAATGCACAAATCAACCGTTCTTCTATTCCTCCAGAGCGCTACGGCGGCAATATGGACAATCAGGAACTCCAACCAGGAACGCGGTTATTTTTACCTGTTTTTCTGCGCGGCGGTTTACTGTCCATTGGCGACGGACATTCGGCACAAGGAGATGGTGAAGTTGACGGTACGGCCATTGAAACTTCGATGAATGGGACTATTCAAATCATTTTACGCAAGGATTTATTTCTGATATTTCCGTTTGCGGAAACGCCCACTCATATTGTGATTATGGGATTTGGTAGAACATTAGATGAAGCGTTTGAGCTGGCGGTAAAACAGACGGTTTATTGGCTGCAAAAGTTTGCAGGTTTCCAAGAGGAAGATGCTTATGTTTTCTGTTCGCTATCGGTAAATTTTCGGATTACGCAGGCTGTCAACAATCCTCAAAAAGGAGTTCACGGAATGATTTCCAAGTGTATTTTACCAGAGGTGAAAATTATTGGTCACGGAGTGTGAGCGAGTATAATAACACGCGATCGACCAAAAAATTAGGATCGCGATCGCACAAACTACACAAATTTGTCACTGCGGTGGTCGATCGGGATCGCGATTCTGTTGACAATTAAGGTTAAAATGGGATAAGTGACAAAATCTACCTAAATCGAACTCAACGTCAGGAACCTCAGTCTAAAGGCATGAGGCTTGAAAGAGAAATCTAACAAGCCATCCTGACGGGCCTAAGTCTTTACTGACTACGTTTTTTGAGTCACGATACCGGAGAATGCGAAGCTAGTTTTCCGCTCTATCGCTTGCAACTAAACAGTCTTAAGGTCACGCTCGACAGTGTTGCTAGCCGGCGCAAGCTCACTAAACAAAGGCGCGTGCTAACTTTACCCCAGAAATGGGAGTTTGAGGCAACCATACCTCACGCCTTGGGGCAACCATACCCCTCCTCCCCGCGAGGAGATTCAAATTAAATGTAAAGCCGTGCTAAAAGCACGGGGTTTCTACCCATTTTTATGATGAAAAACCAGACTGACGATGTTGCCAAAAGAGATTTAGTCGATCGAGCTTTTGGGAGTGCAGCAATACCAGATCCGACAGCGTGGGTGCACGAACATTATTTTCTGGCTAATTTCGCCGATACTCTGGCCCTCATCCAAGAACATATGTCTGATGACAGTTGCGAAATCGGCGAGAATGGTGAATCGGGTGAGGGGATATTATCGATCGATGCCAAAATTAGAGATATGTTGAGAGCTACTTTTAGCGACGACGGCTGGCAATATGTCGAAAGTTTATTGTGAGTTTGGTACAATCCCTAAGTATTTGTACGTTCATAACTTGAGAGCGTAAGTTGTACCAGTTTAAAAAAGAATCCAACTTTAGGCCGATGATCTAAACCATTAGATCATCCGTTATGCCGAATTCTTTAATCTCAAATCTCAAATCTCAAATAATATCAGTTTCCTCCCCCAACACAGACTCGCAACTGGGAGTAGCTGCGTGCATTTCCACCCGAATTTGAAGTAAATTTGACCTATTGTGATGTAGGATACTTTAGATGGGCGGGAAATTACTGTCGCTAGGAATTTCGATCGATCGCAAAAACGCCGCACTTTCTTCGGGCAAAGCAGTATTGATAAACATCCCGCTGCCCAACTCAAATCCAGCTTGCTTGGTGACTCTGGGAATAATTGCGATATACCAGTGAAAGTATTTTGTTCCCCCTTGGGCGATCGGCACGGATCGAATATTATAGTTGTAATCGGGATTGTTCAATCCGTAATAAAGCTTAGCCAGTACAGTTTTCAAAGTATCAGCAAGATCGGTAATTTCCGCATCAGTAATTTCATCAAACGAAGAGGAATGTCGGCGCGGAAAAATCCAAGTGTGAAACGGTGAAAGTGCAGCGTAAGGGATAAAAGCCACAAAATGTTCACTCTCACAAATCACTCTTTCTCTCGCCGCTAATTCATCTTCCAAAGTGCGGCAAAACAGACATTCTCCCGTGTCATCAAAATATCTAATAGCTTCGTCGATGCGGCTGCGAAATTGACTGGGTACAACGGGCGTCGCCGCTATCTGCGAGTGGGGGTGTTCGAGAGAAGTTCCAGCAGTTTCCCCGTGATTTTTGAAGATAATAATTGTTTCAATGTGGGGATTTTTTCTAATTTCTACATAGCGCTGGCGGTATACTAAAAGTATGTTGGCAACTTCTTCAATGCTCAACAAAGCTGTCGTCAAATCGTGTCGCGGGTGTTCGACAATTACCTCGTGAACGCCGATTCCCGCCATCGTGCGGTGAATTCCCGATGATATCCTCATCCATTTTGCTGTCGGGGAGAGGGCCGGATATTTGTTGCAAATTGCCCTGACTTTCCAGCCAGTGCGATCGCCCAAACGGCAAGTTTCTAAGGTTCCGTCTTCCTCATTTCCCACACAAAACGGGCAATCGGCGCGGTGCGGTGGCACTACTATTTGGCACTTTTTTTGGTTAGCGAATTGATCCGGTCTTGTCGCCCGTTCGGTGGCGATGATTACCCAATCTCTGGTAATTAGATTTTGTCTAAGTTCAGACATTTTCTTACCTTCAGTTGCAGGGTTTAACCGTTTATTATTGTATAGAATAATTTGTATTTTGTCACTCGCTATTGCAGTTTTTTCACAAATCTTGATTTCTAAATTTCCCAGCAGTTCCCAACAGAAGTTCACAACAGTTGGTTGCCATCGACGATAGAGGCCGATTAGGACTAAAGTGGTACAGAATATCGGTCTAGGCAGTACGGGGAAGCACAGCTTTTAACCGCAGAGATTAAGCCAACTGCAACTGCACATTCTGCAACTTGCAAATAGCTTTCAACACTTGGGCCAACAAGAGCGATCGCTCTTTGTCAATCAAATTCAATTCCGGTAAAATGTGATAAGTGCAAGGATTGCCCTGCGTCAGATACACAAACTGATAGTTACGTCCATTCGTCGTCAATCCCCAAACAGACGATTGCTGCTGCAAACTTTTATAAGTATAACTCAGGAGTTGTGGCAAACCAGTCAAAGGTGCGATCGCACTATTTTTCGCCTCCACTACCAAAATCCAAAACTGTGCCGCCGCGAGTTCTGCATCCGGCTGATTTACGGCTAAGACATCCAAGCGCCCTTTAATTAAAGTATCCCCATCCTCAACCTCGATCGGGATGCTATCTTCCATTGTTAGCACGATCGGAATATCAAAAAATCCTGCTAATCTCATTAACGGTGAAAGCACTAAAAATTTAACCAGCTTTGCAGAAACTTTCCCTGCTTCTAGATGACGCCAAAAGTGATTACCGATTAGCAATAATTCCTGCTGTTCAAAACCCGTCAGAGGTTCCAGAGAGAAAAAATCAGTAAAACCTCCTCCTGTTTGTCTTTCCAATTTGAGAATGCGGCGAACGTCGTTTAGAGAAATTTGACTTGCTTCCAAATTTTGGGTCATGGCTTTAGTGCGATCGGCTGTTAATGTCAATTCTAAAAGCATTACCATCGGATTTGTTATGATATAATCATACCAGATATCGCTCCTGTAAATCGGGTAGATTGTATGAAAGCAATTAAAGTGATGGCAACGATCGACGATCGCGGACAATTGTGCGTTGGTGAACCGCTCAAGTTATATCGCAACAGCCGAGCCGAAGTAATTGTGCTGGTTCCCGAAGGAACAGACATTAATAAAGAGAAGCAATCTCATGAAGCTAACCACCAAACCACGCAACTTGAAGACTATTTCAACTTCCTCAGACCAGATGATATTCGGCTCAAAGGTTCTCGGATCGGCATCGAAACCATTCTCTATGAATACCTGTTTCGCGCTCGAACTCCCGAAGAAATCGCTAACATTTATACATCGCTCACCCTCGAACAAGTTTATGCGACCATTTTGTACTACCTGCACAACAAAGAAACAGTCGGTAAATACATAACCGAATGGTTGGAATGGGGCGATAAAATGCGAGAAGAACAGCGTCGCAATCCTCCTCCAGTGGCTGAAAAACTCCGCAAACTGAGAGCAGAAAGAGATGCAAGGAGAAAGGCTGATGGCAATCCAGTATCTCTTTGAGGAAAATGTCGATCCTGCCTATGCTAACCAAATTCGCCGTCGTAATCCTGATGTGGTTGTTCTAGCAGTGGGAGAACTAACAGCACCTTCCAAAGGCACTCTCGATCCAGAAATTCTTATTTGGTGCGAAATCCACAATTTCATTCTTGTTACCAACAACCGCCGCTCTATGCCCGTTCATTTAACAGATCATTTAGAGCAAAATCGCCATATCCCAGGAATCTTCATCCTCAATTCCAAGCTGAGTATTGGTCAAAATATTGAGGAACTGATTTTGATTTATGAAGGAGCGTTTGATGATGAGTACCAAGATAGAATTGACCATTTACCGCTACCATAATTTCTAATACAGTCCCAACATTTACAAAATTCCCCAAAGTCTTAAGGAAAATAAACATACTTTTGCCCCCACTTATGCAAACAATAGTTAAAAAGACTAACCGAAGTTAAAGTTAAAAGCAATGTCGCAAGATACCATCGAATCAATTCTGCATGAAAAACGGCTATTTCAGCCGCCCGCTGCATTCTCCCAAAAAGCTCACATCAAAAGCCTAGAAGAGTACCAAGCCCTCTACGACAAAGCCAAAGCTGACCCCCAAGCATTCTGGGCAGAACTTGCCGCCCAAGAATTGCACTGGTTCCAAAACTGGGATACCGTGCTCGACTGGCAGCCGCCTGTGGCTAAATGGTTTGTCAACGGTAAAATTAATATTTCTTACAATTGTCTCGATCGCCACTTAACCACTTGGCGCAAAAATAAAGCCGCCCTGATTTGGGAAGGCGAACCCGGAGACTCGCGCACCCTCACCTACGCGCAACTCCACCGCGAAGTCTGCCAAATGGCGAACGTCATCAAACAATTGGGAGTCCAAAAGGGCGATCGCGTCGGCATTTATATGCCCATGATTCCCGAAGCTGCGATCGCCATGCTAGCCTGCGCCAGAATCGGTGCAGTACACAGCGTTGTTTTTGGCGGTTTTAGTGCAGAAGCTTTGCGCGATCGACTCAACGACGGCCAAGCAAAACTCGTCATCACCGCTGACGGTGGCTTCCGCAAAGATACCGCCGTCGGCCTCAAAACACAAGTAGACAAAGCATTAGCAAATAATGCCACACCCAGCGTTACCAACGTTCTCGTAGTTCAGCGCACCAAACAGAAAATTGACATGGAACCAGGGCGCGATCATTGGTGGCACGATTTGCAAAAAGGTGCATCGGCAAATTGTCCCGCCGAACCGATGGACAGCGAAGATATGCTGTTCGTACTCTACACCAGTGGGAGTACCGGCAAACCGAAAGGAGTCGTCCATACAACCGGTGGTTATAACCTTTATACCCACATGACAACCAAATGGATATTCGACCTCCAAGATACCGATGTTTACTGGTGTACTGCTGATGTCGGCTGGATTACTGGACACAGTTATATTGTCTACGGGCCGCTGTCCAACGGTGCGACAACTTTAATGTATGAAGGTGCTCCTCGCCCTTCAAATCCTGGCTGTTTTTGGGATGTAATTGAAAAATACGGCGTCACCGTTTTCTATACTGCACCCACCGCCATCAGAACATTCATGAAAATGGGCGAACACTTGCCCAACGCGCGCAATTTGTCATCTTTACGATTGTTAGGAACCGTCGGCGAACCGATTAACCCTGAAGCTTGGATGTGGTATCAACGAGTAATTGGCAAGTCGAATTGTCCGATCGTCGATACTTGGTGGCAAACAGAAACCGGCGGAATTATGATTACCGCTTTGCCCGGTGCAATTCCTACAAAACCCGGTTCTGCAACCCTACCGTTCCCCGGAATTGTGGTCGATGTTGTTGACCAAGATGGCGAACCAGTCACTAACGAAAGTGGCGGTTATTTAGTGGTGAAACATCCTTGGCCGGGAATGATGCGGACACTTTACAACGATGCCGATCGCTTCCGCCGCACTTATTGGGAATATTTGCACCCGAAAGATGGCGAGTTTGTGTACTTTGCTGGAGACGGCGCGCACAAGGACAAAGACGGTTATTTCTGGGTAATGGGCCGCGTTGACGATGTAATTAATGTGGCCGGACACCGACTCGGCACAATGGAAGTCGAGTCAGCTTTGGTATCGCATCCAGCCGTGGCGGAAGCTGCGGTTGTTGGTAAACCGGATGAGATTAAAGGTGAGGAAATTGTGGCTTTTGTCACGCTGGACAACTCGCAGCAACCTAGCGAAGAATTGGCTAAGGAATTGAAGCAGCACGTTGTTAAGGAAATTGGGGCGATCGCCCGTCCCGGCGAAATTCGATTTACTGATGCTTTGCCGAAGACTCGAAGCGGGAAGATTATGCGGCGTTTGCTGCGTTCTTTGGCTGCGGGACAAGAGGTTTCTGGGGATACTTCGACTTTGGAAGATCGGACTGTTTTGGATAAGTTGCGGGGAGGTGCGTAGGGGGATTTTTTAACCGCAGATGTAGGCAGATGAACGCAGATATAATTACATTAGCGTTCATCTGTGATTTAATTGTTCGGTATAATTGAAATCGGGTGCATCCCAATTTTGTAAAGGAACTCGCATTCCCGCAGATAATTTATTAGTTATAAGCAGAGACTTACTGCCGGAATCCGAACTCCCCTACGAATATATTTGGAAAAATGAGATGCACCGATTGAAATCTTGCACAATAGCCAGAAACCGGGTTTCTTTGGGTTTATTGACAATGATGCAATATTTACGGCAATGTAGAGTGTAGGAATGTTAGAAAACCCTGAAAATAAAGTTTGGCTTGATGCAGACACAATCGTTGCTACTAGCGATCGGCAAGCTGCTATTCGTCGCTGCCGTGAGTTGGCAGAGTATAATGAATTAAGAGGCGAGGGGCGCTGCACTTTCTGCGGTGTCATTCTCAATAAGAGTGGTAAGTCATACCGCTGTATTTTTGAACGGGAGATAGAGGAATGAGTCAGATGTGGACTGAAGAGCAAATCAGACAAATAATCCCAGATATTGATTCACAGTTAGACGACAGCGATATTCCAACGGTGATTATTAAGGGTGAAGGTAGCAGTATTTTTCTCCAGTTTGAGAACCGTCGCGAGATTGAATTTTTGATTGCCCAATTATCTAACCTACTGATTCATCACGAGGAATTAGATATGGGAGTTACTGTTAAGGGGTATGTGACAACATTTGGTGAGTATAGCTCTCAATAGGCTGCAACACTACTTCTGAAAGAAAACGGCTTTGGATAAATTGCGGGCTGATTCCTAGGGGTATTTTTGCTACCGCAGATGTAGGCAGATGAACGGGGATGAACGCAGATAAGATTACATCTGCGTTCATCTGTGTTTATCTGCGGTTTACCAACTAGAAATCTGAGTTAGTATTATTATCCGCTAATTCAAGAGTGAGTTATCATAGAAAATACTTCAACATCCGTTGAGACGCGCCATGCTCCCAGAAACCGTACAGTTGCAAATTCCTTTTCAAGTCCTGCTAGATGCGATCGCCTCCCTCCAACTCGAAGAAAAACGCCGACTTTGGCAACTATTAAATGAAGAAATTACTCAAGCAGAAACCGACCTGCCCTCTCAAGTTCTGATTCAAAATAACAATGGGTCGGATTACAAACCCACAGGGGAAATCTTGACGGCGGCAGAAATACGCGATCGCTATCCCCGCGAGTGGGTGCTAATTGCTGATACTGAATCCGATGATTTATGGAATGTGATTCGCGGTGAAGTCTTAGCTCATTCACCGCAGCGAGAGGAAATAGACCGAGCTTTGACCAAATTTAAAGATGTCCGGTCAATTTCTATAGAATATACTGGCCCTATTCCTGATGAATATTCGGTGCTGTCGTGACTTCACAAAGACGTTGTTTATCTGCGGTTACAAAAACCTTAAAAATATGAGCTACAATCAAGACAACTTCTGGAATGGAGTCGATCGCGATGCCGCCACTACTTAGCAAAACCACAGATCAGCGCATTGTCTATGATGGAATGTGGGAACGGTTTAAATTTATCCAAAAAGGCTTTGAAGGCTCCCCTAGAGTGCGACTATTTTACTATGATGGGACGATCGAGATTCTGATGCCGGGAGAAGACCACGAAACTTTTGCTCATGTTATCGGTTACTTAGTGACTACCTTTCTCGTCGAACAGGGAATTTTCTTCAAGCCCACAGGGGCAATGACGCAGGAAAGATCGGGAGTTGTCTCTGTGCAAGCCGATGAATCTTATTGCATCGGGAGTGTAAAACCAATTCCAGATTTGTCGATCGAAGTTGTCTTTACCAGTGGAGGAATCAGTAAGTTAGAGCGCTATAAAGCTTTAGGTGTTCCAGAGGTTTGGTTTTGGGAAGATGGATTACTGAAGATATATCATCTCCAAGATGGTAGCTATGAAAATAGCGATCGCAGTCAGCTACCCGGACTCAATAACCTCGATCTCGATTTGATGAAACGCTGTATTTTGATGGCGGAAACTGATGCTGGGGAAGCTATTAGAGCGTTCCGTCGAGAGATGTAGCCGATCGCAATTTAGCAAATTATGTATGACAGTAGCAGCCAATAGACCGTCAGTATTTTGATGCCATCAGTTTCTCATTAAAAAAGCAGTGTTTTGCAAATTATATCAACAGTTTTTAGATGAACAGAGCTACCCATTCAATCCCTACATTTGACTCAATGCTCTTGCCCACAATTCAGGCTCTACAAATGCTGGGTGGATCGGGAACTACTGAAGAGATTTATGACCGAGTAGCCCAGATTCTCAACTTACCTAACGAGGTGCTGGATATCCCACATGGAAACAAATCCCAGAGTGCTGTTGAGTATCGACTTGGTTGGAGTCGTACTTACTTGAAGAAATACGGGCTTTTACAAAATTCCTCACGTGGCGTGTGGTCTTTAGTTTCAACATCTATAGATTTTGATATTCTGGATGCAAAAGAAATTGTCAAGGTGGTTCGGGATACAGACAAGAAAAAGGTGATGCCGCCAGACAATTTAAACGAAAATGTTGAAGCTGTTGAAACTTTAGAAGAACTTGCATGGCATCAACAAATTCATCAAATATTGCTATCACTAGAACCTTCTGCATTTGAGCGTTTGGCACAGCGCCTACTACGTGAATCAGGCTTTATACAAGTACAGGTTACAGGTAAGTCCGCCGATGGTGGAATTGATGGTGTAGGTATTGCCCGTATTAGTGGTTTCTTGAGCTTTCATGTTCTGTTTCAGTGCAAGCGCTATCAGGGTTCGGTTACGGCGAGTCAAATTAGAGACTTCCGTGGGGCAATGCAGGGACGAACGGACAAAGGTTTATTCATTACAACTGGGACATTTACCAGAGATGCTGTCAAAGAAGCAACACGAGATGGCGCACCCCCAATAGATTTGATTGATGGTGAGCAGTTAGTTCAACGACTAAAAGAGTTGGGGCTTGGTGTCAAGATAAAAATGATTGAGTCTGTGGAAGTGGATGCTAATTGGTTTACGAAGATTTAAGCTTCTATTGTGAAACGATCGAGCATCAATCGATCGCAAGCAATATTTGAGCGTGGGAGCAGCGATAGCCTGCATACTACAGTTAGGCGATCGCTCTTTTGTTATCAAAGATTCACGGATATACTAAAAACAGCTTATTTACCGCGCCACAGATGAACCGCATCTGGGTTAATTTGCGACCTTACCTGTAGCCAATCCTCTAACAAGTAATCATCATTAACTGCTTCAGAATGCTGTTCATCTTTGAGAATTGCTAAGACGTGCACTCCTGACGGATAGTTGACATGGCGGATTTCTGGGTCATATCCTAAGTCTTGAATTTTTGCTAAAATGCGATCGACAGCACCGGCAACAGTCAGATCGACGGCAAGAATAATTTGACCGAGTTTAGCACCAGGTTTTACACATTCTAGAACAGCCATTACTCTTTCTCCTTGTAGTTGCGGTTTAAGATAATTGCATCATAATTTGCTATTATATAACCATGAAGTCTAATATTACTCGTGTTGTTCTATGCCTGCTTTAGACCTGTACCACAATACAGTCAAAAAATCTCTCATCAATGATGGGTGGATAATTACTCACGATCCTCTCCATCTGAAATGGGGAAAAAAAGATATGTATGTGGATCTGGGAGCAAAACAGGTACTCGCAGCAGAACGAGGAGAACAGAAAATTGCTGTGGAAGTCAAAAGCTTTGTCAGCGATTCAGAAATGCAGGACTTGAGAGAGGCGATCGGACAATTTACTATTTATCGCTCTGTGCTTCAGAGAACTTATCCAGAACATACGCTTTATCTGGCTGTTCGCGATATCACCTATGAATCTCTATTTGAAGAACCGATCGGTCAATTAATGATTGAAGATGAAAAGCTCAAGCTGATTGTATTCGACCCAAATCAAGAGGCGATCGTAAAATGGATACTTTAGCTAACTTTAGAACCACCATTAAAACAGTTCTCGAACCTTACACAAAAATTCCTTACTCTCATGGCGATATAATTTGTAAAGCCGTGTTTGATGAAAAATCTGATTGTTACCTGCTAGTTACTTTAGGCTGGGATAAAGCCAAACGAATTCACGGCTGTTTGGTTCATATAGATATTATTGATGATAAGATTTGGGTACAGCGAGATGAGACAGAATACGGCGTGACGAAAGAACTTGTAGCTGCTGGAATTTCCAAGGATTCCATTGTTTTAGGTTTTCATCCCGCTGATGTCAGACCTCATACAGGTTATGCAGTTGTGTAGTTAATGAATTATTTGGCTCATCTATTCTTATCAAAAGGCACGCCAGAATCCCTGATTGGCAACCTCTTAGGAGATTTTGTCAAAGGAACGGCTGTCAACCTTTATTCCGATGAAATTAGAAAAGGCATCGATTTGCACCGCAAAGTAGATAGCTACACCGACTCTCACCCAATAGTGCGATCGAGTAAAAGCCTTGTTTGCTCCCACAGGCGCAGGTTTGCTGGAGTTTTGATTGACGTGTTTTACGACCACTTCTTGGCTAAAAATTGGCTGGAATATTCAGAAATTCCGCTTCCAGATTTTTCTCGCCATGTCTATAAAATCCTGCAAGACAACCGCGATATATTGCCTGAATCTCTCCAGCGGGTGCTGCCAACAATAATTGCCCGCGACTTGCTTTCATCTTATCAGGACATCGCCGAAATCGGCATCACTCTTACAAGAATGTCGGCCCGAATCAAGCGGACAAATAATTTGGCAAGCGGCATAGAAGATTTGACAGCTAACTATCAGCGATTAGAATCCGATTTTCGAGATTTTTTCCCCGACTTGATAAAATACGCCACACTTGACAAATATTAATACAAACAACAAAAATTACAGTTGCTATTGATAGCGAACTCGTGTATGATTCAACCGATACCTGTATGAAATCTCAAGTGCAACAGGGTTCAAAATATGGCAACCAGAATTCCGAACCTACAAATAACTAAAGTAGTTGATGGCGACAGCATCAAAATTTCTCTCAACGGCAAAACCGAGTCTCTGCGCCTGATTTGCGTCGATACAGAAGAAAGTCATCCGGGAGGCTCCAAACCTGTAACTGCGGCGGGGAAAGCAGGTACGGAAATGGCTAAAAAATACTTCGCGACAGCAGATGGCGGACTTGCTCAAATTGACATAGAATTTGATACAGACGATGCGGTTGAAGTGGCTCTACAAAAACACCGCGACAACTACGGGCGTCTCCTCTGTTACGTACATAAAGACGGAGAAAATTACAATCTTAAACTGATTGAAGAAGGCTGGAGTCCCTACTTCGTCAAATACGGGCGCTCCAGATTGTATCACCGACAAATGACTGAGGCCGAATCGGCGGCAAAAGCTTACAATCTGATGATTTGGAATCCGATTATCAATGCCAAAATCCCCTCTCGCAACTATGCTAACTTACTGCCTTGGTGGTCGATGCGAGGCTCGATTGTTGAAGAGTTTCGGTTGTCGGAAGCAACAGCAGGAGCGCTTTCTTTGAGGTTGCACTACCCGAAAATATTAGCTGCTTCTGAGAAAGCTAAATCTCTTACTATTTTCTGCGATTTGCAGGCTGGGATTAATAAATGGATCGGCGGCAGCGCTCTAATTTATGCTGGTTCGGTGTATCATAAATTAGATTTGTGGATACCAGATGCTGAAACTGATGAGATGGCTCCATTGAAGCGGCTAATTGAGAAACGTTATGCGGGTCTGGGACGGGGATATGTGTATGTCAGTGGGAAGGTAGAACAGTACAAAGGGAAGCCTCAAATAGTTTTGAAGGATATCAAACAACTTTCAGACTTTCCCCCACCAAATTGAATCTTACATGAATTTAATTAAAAAAATTGCAGGACAAAGGGAACGATGAAGACTGTTCTGCGGGGAACGCGATTTAATTTTGCGCGATTCCCTACCGCAACGGGCTCCCACGGGCGTTCGGGATAGCTTGGCTTCACGCATTTTTTTAAATTTAAGTAGCATTATGGTTGACAATCCCAAATTATTGTGTGTTTTTTATTAGGCTAAATCAATTCATACTATAATACTATCATCGCAAATCTGTAGCTGCCAATAGCTGCGACATCCATTCAAACTCCAGAGATTTAAAAGCTATGTGCCAATTACTGGGAATGAACTGCAATGTTCCAACAGATATTTGCTTTTCTTTTGAGGGTTTTTCTGCAAGAGGTGGCAGAACAGACGTTCATCAAGACGGTTGGGGAATTGCTTTCTTTGAAGGTTTGGGATGTCGCCTTTTTATAGACTCTAAACCTGCGATTGCTTCTCCGGTTGCTGAAGTAGTGCGCCGCTATCCCATTCATTCAACTAACGTCATTGCTCACATCCGCAAAGCTACCCAAGGCGAAATTGCTCTGGAAAACTGCCACCCTTTTATTCGGGAACTTTGGGGACGTTATTGGGTGTTTGCTCACAACGGAAATCTGGAAAATTTTAATCCAGAACGTGCCGGAGTTTACAAACCTGTTGGCAAAACTGACAGCGAAAAAGCATTCTGTTTGATATTAGAAAAGCTACGCTCTACTTTTCCTCAAAGTAAGCCTGCTTTAGCGGAAATTTACCCGGTACTGGAGGAAATTACTAAAAGTTTGGCAGAACACGGAATTTTTAATTATTTACTTTCCGATGGAGAACACTTATTCACCCACTGTTCTACTAATCTGCATTATATTGTGCGACAAGCACCTTTTGCGAGCGCTCACTCGATCGACGAAGATGTAACAGTCGATTTCCGGGAATTGACCAACGAGGGCGATCGCGTGGCTGTTATTGCCACTTTTCCGCTGACAGATAACGAAGTTTGGACGCAAATTCAGCCGGGAGAATTGCTGGTATTTCAGGATGGTTTGCCCGTCAATTCTGGGCTGCGGGAGTTAAGTTAACGGGATTTAAACTGAGATGTTGCACCATTGTCAATAAGCTTTTTAGGAACAGGCTTTCCGGCCTGTTCCACAAGAAAATCTACTCTTTGTGGAACAGGCATCTTGCCTGTTCTTGAGAATGGTGCAAGATGTGAGTTTAAACAAATTTAAAGCCTAAACAGAACCTCGAACCTGTTAAATGACCAGCTTTCCAGCTTGATTGATGAAGCCAGATTTGTCATTGCGCTTGACAGCGGCTAAGCCTTCCGAAAAACTGCCTGCCGCCGAAAATAGCGGGGCGATCGCCCACTAGCCTGCTTGATGGATGTATCCCACCCTTTTGGAGGGCTAACTGCTGCTAAACCTTGATTAAATGAGCGAGCATTGCACAATTAGAGGATGATTCTTGTGGCGTGTCCCGCCTTCAGTGAAAATACACCTGACTGGCTACGATATCCCATCCCACAAAACAATCAAAATCATCCCCCAATTATCCAACGGCTTCTACTTTCCCCGAAGTGACAACAGAGGGATTAATTCGGTTGAACAGCCGCTAAAATTTGTCCTGCTGTCACCGTTTGCCCCTTTTCACAAAACAACTCGGCAACAGTGCCCGCAACATCAGCAGTAATAGCAATTTCCATTTTCATCGCTTCCAAAATTAACAGGCGATCGCCCTCAGCAACCGCATCTCCCACATTAACCAGCACCTGCCAAACATTGGCCGAAACGTGAGCGACAACAGCCTCACAGCCGATCGGCAAAACAACCTCCGCCGCTGTTTCAGAAGCCACATCCGCCGAGGATTCTGCTGCAGATTCAGCGTCAAATTCCCCGGAGGCGGCCCAGCGATCGCGCTCTGCATTAAAAGCGGCCTGCTGCTGCGCTTTAAACTCAGCCGCACTGTTAGCAATAGAATGCAAAAACTCATTGTATTCTCTCAAATTAAAAGTGATTTCCTCAACCTTTAATTTAAACTTCCCTTCGATAAATTCTTCCCGACAGCGGTGCAATTCCTCATGAGAAACCGGATAAAATCGTATTTGGTCAAAAAAGCGTAAAAGCCAAGGTTTACCAAACTGGAAATCCGCCGTTTGTTTGAACCGATTCCACATTTGCACCGTGCGGCCGACAAATTGATAACCTCCCGGCCCTTCCATCCCGTAAACGCACAAATACGCGCCGCCAATGCCAACTGCATTTTCAGGAGTCCAAGTGCGGGCAGGATTGTATTTAGTAGTAACCAAACGGTGGCGCGGATCGAGGGGAGTTGCGACGGGCGCGCCTAAATAAACGTCTCCCAAACCCATCACTAAATAGCTAGCATTAAATACAATTTCTCTGACTTGTTCGATGCTGTCAAGCCCGTTTATGCGGCGAATAAACTCAATATTACTGGGACACCAAGGTGCATCCGATCGCACAGACTGCATATATTTTTCAATTGCCAACAGCGTCGATTCATCTTCCCAAGATAAAGGCAGGTGCACAATTCGCGCCGACACTTCCAAATCCTCGATCGCCGGAAGTTCCGCCTCCGCCGCAATCAGCGCCTGCATTAGCTGCTGTTGCGAAATCTGGCGGCTCTCAAAGTGAATTTGGAGCGATCGCATTCCCGGCACTAATTCGATCACACCAGGCAACGGATTTGCTTTCAACTTTTCCATCAATGCGTGCGCCCGAAAACGCAAATTTAAATCTAGCACCAACGGGCCGTATTCAACTAGAATATATTTATCCCCAGCTTGACGGTAAGTAACAGCAACCTGTCCCGGAGATTCGGGAATTTTGTGCAAAATTGGAGAGGCGGGAACTGCGGGCAATTCCTCCGCATTTTCCCCAAAAACAGGCAAGCAAAAAGTAGCAATTTGCCTATTTTGTGCTAATTCTCGCTGCAAAGCTTCAGCAAAACTCAAACAGTGAAAGCGAATGCTGTCCCCCGGTTTTAGTTGCCCGATTTTCCACAATTCCGACTGCACAATAGTAGCAGGACACACAAAGCCTCCCAAACTCGGGCCGTCAAGACCGAGAATTACAGGCATATCGCCCGTAAAATCGATCGTGCCGATCGCGTAAGCATTATCGTGAATGTTAGACGGGTGCAAACCCGCTTCCCCACCGTCTTGACGCGCCCAGGTGGGCTTCGGGCCGATCAGCCGAATGCCCGTCCGCGTCGAGTTGTAATGCACCTGCCATTCTGTAGAGAAAAACATTTCGATGTCTGACTCAGTAAAGAAATCCGGCGCGCCGTGAGGCCCGTACAAAACGCCGATTTCCCAATTATTGCTGTAGGTGGGAATTAGTTCCGGGGGCAAAGATAATTCCGCTTCCAGAGTTGCAGTTTGAAGCAGTTTAAGCACATCTCCCGGACGCAGCGTGCGGCCCGCGTGTCCGCCAAATTTGCCCAGTACAAAAGTTGATTTGCTGCCCAAATAATCGGGGACATTAAAGCCGTGTTTGACCGCTAAATAAGTGCGGTAGCCGCCGCCTTCAATGGCTTTTAACTTGAGAATGCTGCCAGCTTTTACGGGAATTGCTTTCCAAAACGGCACCGATTCGCCGTTTAGCGTTCCCTTCATAGTTGCACCAGTCAAACTAATAACTGTATCGGCATTAAAGCGCAGAGTTGGGCCTGTCGCTGTGAATTCCAATCCTGCTGTCGATTCGGGGTTTCCTACTAAACGATTTGCCGATCGAAATGCCAGATGATCCATCGGCCCAGAAGGCGGCACGCCAACATCCCAATAGCCAATCCGCCCCGGATAATCTTGAATGCTGCTGTAGGTTCCCCCATCCAATACATCGATCGTTAAAGGTGCGTATTCAAAAGTGTTTAAAAAGCGCGTGTTCAGTTCGCCCCGGCTGAATCGGGAATCGTCCAAAATCTGGCGGAGGTAATCTAAATTAGTTTCTATTCCCGCTATTTCACTAGCATCTAAAGCAGCTTTTAGTTTTACGATCGCCTGGGTTCGATTATCGCCGCAAACGATTACTTTGGCTAGCAGCGGATCGTAAAAAGGAGTAACCTCCGTGCCGGTTTCTATCCAACTGTCGCAGCGGACGTTTTCGGGAAACGCAACTTGATTCAGCAACCCGGAACTCGGCTGAAAATTCTTGCCGGCATCTTCCGCATAAATTCGCACCTCAATTGAGTGTCCCTGCGGTTGATAGCGGTACTCTTCCAGGGGAAACAAATCTCCAGAAGCCTGTTTTACCATCCACTCAACGAGGTCGATGTTGTTGACAGCTTCAGTAACGCCGTGTTCAACTTGCAAGCGCGTGTTGACTTCCAAAAAATAAAACTGTTTCGCATCGACATCAAAGACAAATTCAACAGTACCGGCTGACTGATAATTTACCGCTTTTCCCAACCGCACGGCTGCACCGTATAACTGGTGGCGCTGTTCGTCGCTAATAGCAGGGGCGGGGGTTTCTTCTATTACTTTTTGATTGCGCCGCTGCACCGAACAATCTCGCTCGCCCAAGGCTATGACATTTCCTTTGCCATCTCCAAAGATTTGGACTTCAATGTGCCTAGCTGTTTGAATATATTTCTCTAAAAAAACGCCGCTTTGTTTAAAATTGCTTTGACTCAAACGCTGTACTTTTTCAAATGCTTCTGCCAAATCTCGATCGCCAAAACAAGCCTGCAAACCGATGCCGCCGCCGCCTGCGGTACTTTTGAGCATCACCGGATAGCCGATCGCCCCAGCCGCTTTTTCCGCATCCTCTAAACTTGCTAAAAGTTCGCTTCCGGGAGTTAGCGGCACTTGATTTGCAGCGGCTATTTCCCGCGCGGTGTGCTTCAATCCAAAGCAGCGCAACTGAGCCGGAGTCGGGCCGATAAATGCAATATTTTCGCTTGCACAAGCTTCGGCAAATTCAGCATTTTCGCTCAAAAAGCCGTAGCCCGGATGGATAGCTTGAGCTTTAGTTTGGCGCGCAACTTCGAGAATGCGATCGAACCGCAAATAACTCTCGGCTGCGGCGGCTGCACCGATACAAACGGCTTCGCTGGCGGCGAAAACGTGCTTGGCGCGGGCGTCGGCTTCAGAATATACTGCTACCGATGCAATTCCGAGGCGATCGAGCGTGCGGATAATTCGGCAGGCAATTTCACCGCGATTTGCAATCAAAACTTTGTTAAACATTTAGGTAATTGCTAATTGATAATTGCTAATTGATAATTGGATAATTGCTAATGGGCAATCGATTATTCAGTCCTCTTTAGAGGACTTTAGCTATTAGCCAGGGGTTTAAACCCCTGGCGGTTTCTGGCGGGTATGCAGCTACAACCTATACCGCATCCCAAACAATCAACTGAATCGGCGTAGGATTGTAAGCATTGCAAGGATTGTTCATTTGCGGGCAGTTAGAAATAGCAACCAGCGCGTTCATTTCTGCTCGCAAATCAACTGTACTTCCCGGATCGGAGATGCCGTCAACAATTTCAAGAGTGCCATCTTCGCTAACCGGAACATTCATAAAGAAGTTGATATTGCTGACTAAATCTCGCTTACCCAAACCGTATGGAAGAATTGCGGCGAGGAAATTTTCAACACAGGCGTGCTGGTATTTTTTATCTAGTCCAAACCGCACCGAATTGCTTTCGCAGCTACAGGCACCGCCGGAGGTATCGTGCCGCCCGCAGGAGTCAGCAATTATGGTCATCATGGCTCGCCCTTCGTTGGAAAGGAGTTGGCTGTTTGTAGTGACAAAGATGTTGCCTTGATTGACGATCGTATCGGGGGCGCTGTAGCGTTCGGAAGGGTCATCGGCATTGTAAACTAAAAAATCTACTGCTTGATTTCCGCCTAAATCTACAATGCGGAGAATCTGTCCTTTTTTGATGACACGAGACCAGGGATGTCTGGCGGGTAAAACTTCGTTATAAATTGCTGTTTCTGGAGTGAGGATTTGTTGAGTAGTTGCAGTCATGGTTCACTTTTTGTGAGGGAATTGCAGAATTTTTCACGCCGATTGGTGCGGACAAAATTGAGTTGTGGAATCGGGTTTATTGCAGGAACAAAGCATCAGTGTTGATGAAGCCGCGCACGGCTTCCGGGTTGGCGGTGCGGCACAAGTCGTCTGGTGCGGGTGCGGGGGTTTTCACAATCTGAATTTGGATGGGTTTAGGATCGTAAGTTGAACCAGGATGCAGGATGTGGGGGCAGTTAGAGATAATGGTCAATACGTTCATTTCGGATCGGAAATCGATAAAACTACCCGGTTTCTCGCAGCCTTCGCGAAACTCCATCGTGCCGTCTGGTTGGACGGCAATGCGAGTAAATAAGTTGAGGTTGGGCATGATATCTTTTTTGCCCAATCCCCACCGACTTAGGGCTTTGAGGAAGTTGTCGCGGGAGTTTTTCCAGTCTCCTTCGCCGTATTTTTTGGCATTGCTAATGGCGTTGCTGCATCCTCCTAGCAAATCGTGACAGCCGGAGGTGTCTTGGGTGATGGAAAATAGGATGCGTCCCATGTCTGTGTAGATCACCATGCCTTGTTTGAGAAAGGCGTTGAATTGAATTTTGGCGGTGTCTGCTGCGTTGAAACGTTCGATCGCATTGTCGGCGTTGTAGCACAGCATGGAAACGCCGCGAGAGCCTTCTAAATCGGTGATTCGCAGGGTGTTTCCCCGCTTGATGACCCCCGACCAGTATGCGCCGCCCGGTACGGTTTCTTCGATTAATACGAGGCTTGAATCGATTTGTGAGTTTGGGTCGATCGATAGTTGCACCATAAGTTCCTCTTGATGTATTTGGGGGGGTCAGCGAAACAAAACAATAGTATTTTGTAGTGGCAAAACTCACCCTCTCCCAAAGTAATATTTATCTCCACTGATATCTTGCACCATTCTCAAGAACGGGCAAGATGCCCGTTCCACAAAACTTAATTTTATTGTGGAACGGGCATCTTGCCCGTTCCTAAATAGGTAATTGACAATGGTGCAAGATGTTAAGTTTCCACTTAGTTAAGTTGGCCGTTGTACTGTTGGCGCAGGCGCAAAAAGTGCAACTAGAAACCTATTTCTATTTAAGCAGCCATTGCAACTGCTTCCTGTCCGTGTTTCCGCATCAAATCCATGAGTTCGTCGCGGTAATCGTGGAATTTGGCGTGGCGTTTAATGCTGGGAGTGCGATCGGGCAAATTAATCGACATTTCCTTTCTTACTGTACCGGGACGAGCGCCCAAAGCATAAATTCGATTGGAAAGAAAAACCGCTTCTTCGACATCGTGGGTAATCATAAAGATTGTAATCTGAGTGCGACGCCACAAATCGAGCATGAATTCGTGCATCGATTCTTTAGTGTGGATATCCAATGCGCCGAAAGGTTCATCCATTAATAACACTTTAGGTTCAGAAGCGAGGGCGCGGGCGATCGCCACCCGCTGTTTCATCCCGCCCGACAATTCCTTCGGCAGCGACGAAGCAAACTGCGTCAATCCTACCACACTCAAATAATAGCTCGCTTGTTCGCGCCGCTTTTTCTTGGAAACGCCTTGAAGTTTAAGGCCAAACTCAGCATTTTCCTGCACGTTCATCCAAGGATAAAGAGTGTAATGCTGAAATACCATACCTCGATCCGGCCCAGGCGAAACAACTTCCTTGCCATCAATTTTCACTTCCCCTGTTGTCGGCTTGTCCAATCCCGCAATCTGCCTCAAAAGAGTAGATTTGCCCGAACCGGATGCGCCGACGGCGCAGATAAATTCGCCTTGCTTGATGCTCATATTGATGTCCTTGAGGACAACTAATTTACCGTTTTTAGTTTCAAAGTTTTTGTGCAGGTTGTTGATTTGCAGAAACATGAGTTTATCCTCTGTAATGTAAGTAAAAAATTGATTTTTTCATTCCCAAAATCTGTAAATTTTAGGACTAACAACGATATCTAGCGTGGGTTTCAATTTTATTTTACACCACTGCCTTCTTCCTTCTTCCTTCTTCCTTGTTCCTTCAACATCTGCTTACTGTTTCTGGCTTGACCATTTACAAGAAACCCGCAGCAGATATTGAAAAAGCAAGTCAAAAGTCAGTCCGATCGCCCCAATGACAATCAGCCCCACAAAAATTTCATCGGTTCGGAGAAATCGACCTGCGACGCTGATCCGGCGGCCTAAGCCTTCGGTTGCCGCAATCAATTCCGAGACGATTACCAATTGCCAAGCCGCAGCTAAGTTGATGCGGCTAGCATCAAGAATTCCCGGCAAAACGTGGGGAAAAATAACTTGAGTTAGGATTTCCCAGCGATTACCGCCCAACATATAAGTAGATTCGATCAAGTCTTTTGGAACAAACTTGACTGTATCCATTACCATCAGCGAATTGAAGAAAAAGACGCCGATAAATATCAGCATTATTTTGGGTTCTTCGCCGATTCCCAAGTAGAGAATTAATAGGGGAATGAATGCTGGTGCGGGCATATATCGCATCAAGCCGAACATGGGTTCCAGCAAGGCACGAATACTGGCAAAACTGCCCATCAGCACGCCAATTGGTATGGAAAAAACCAAAGCGAACAGAAAGCCCACTCCCACCCGCCACAAACTAGCTACCGTGTCTTTCAAAAGTTCGCGAGTGTTCCACAGCCGACCAAATGCCTCTAAAACTTTGCCGGGGGAAGGCAAAAATTTGGGGTCTACGTTGGCGAAGGTTGTTACTAGCCACCACACCAGCAGCGGCAGTGCGATCGATGTTACCGTTAACCCAATATTGAGGGGTTGTGGTATCTCTTCCGCAATCCGCCAGAAAACGGTGGGATTTAGGCTTTTTTGCTTGAGGTGGGATTGGATCGATCGCGGATCGGGATTTGGTGGCATGATTTAATTGCGGGACGGTTTGTCGAGTAATTGGAGTAGATTTTGGGGATTATAAAAAGTATTTTTTTTACGGTTGTTTGTGTCTGCACCATCCTAAATTATGCCTTTTAGCTTTTACCTTCGGCATAAGCTTTTATAAAACGATCGTCAAATAATGTGCTGATATCTGGTTGGGTTTTTGCTAAATTTACATCGACGAGAAATTTAGTCATTTCGGCCGCCGCAAACTGCAATGATGTCATGTCATTTCCCGGTTGAAAGGCTTTCAAGTTTTCCTCGATCGTAAATATCTTAGTGCCATTTTCATATTCTTTGTATTCCTCGACGCTAACTCCGGCGCGGTTGGCTAGAATCTCGTAAGATTTCTCTTTATTTGCTTTCATGTATTCCAATGTTGCAAACCATGAATTGACCAGGGCTTGCACTCGATCGGGGTGTTCGCCGATAAACTTTCGCGTGAATACCAAATGGTCGGAAATCGCCCCCGGAAAATCTTTTGAACTAAAAAGTTCCTTGCTGTTCGAGCGTTTTAATGCCTGCGTGGTAAACGGCGCAAATACTGCCACCGCATCGACTTGTCCTCCTACGAAAGCCGCCGCAGCTTTGCCAGTTTCCAGCGGTATAAATTGAATGTCCTGCACTGATAAACCTGCTCTTCTCAGCCCTAACAGTAATAGAAAGTGATCGACTGTACCTTCTTCGGCTGCAACTTTTTTACCTTTTAAATCGGCAACGGAATTGATGCCTTCGGCGACAATCACTTTGTCATTTCCCGTCGAGTTGTCGTTGACTAAAACAATTACTTGGTCAGCACCGCCCGATATAGAGTTTACTGTATCGCCGAGGGTTTGGCTGTTAGCATCTATCTGTCCTGCTGTGAGGGTGCTGATCGATTCTAAGTAGCCGTCAAACCATTTTAAGTCTACAGCAACATTGTTAGCTTCAAATATCTTTTGCTCTTTGGCAATTTGCCAAGGAAACCAGCCGGGCCACGCGCTGAATCCGAGGCGAACTGCGTTAGCACTTACTGAAGAAGCTGCTTCGCTTTCTGTGGTGGTTTTGATATAAATTGCCGGGTTGACGCAGCCGACAGCGAAAAACAAGGTGATGAAAAATATGGCGCAGTAGGATAAGGGCGATCGCGTTATTTTTGGGGAGCAATATCGGATATTCATAGCACATTCTGGTTGCTGGTTAGAGGTGAATATGTCGATCGAGCTTTTGCACCTTCTTTGGCTTCCTTAGCTTCTGCAAACCCCCCTGATATACAAGGATAAAGCCCGAGAGCTAACGAACCGAGTCTTGATGACCGATCGCGTTTCTCCCGGGCTTTTATCCCGCCGTGTAACTGGCTAGTGTTCTCCTCAAATTAATAAAATATTGGGACAACCAGTCTGCTTCTCTCGGACCAGCACTTGAACTGTCTAAGCTGACTTAGAAACTGATTCAAATCGGAACCCTAGAAGCGGTTAAATTTTTCGTTTTTTGTCTTTATAAGTCCTGTTTGCAACCCAAGGAGTTATTCAAGACTGTTGGTAACAGCAATGCACTTAGCTTTTTTAAAGGTAAGCATACTGTAGCGTGCAATCTTACTAGATTGCTCTGTTTCAAACCCTAACAGCAAACTTGATGCGAAAATGTGTAAAATGTTACAAAAAACCGTTTTTCTCAGATTTGTCAAATTAAAGTTTTGGGAAGATTAAACCGGGCGCTTGGAAATCGCGAAGTTTAGTCGCACAAAAAGACGAAACCCGCAAGGCCAGGGTTGAAGATTTATTGAGAAATACTTCGATTGCCCGCTAACTGGATGCGAGTACGATCGACAATGCGGTAAACTAACCTTGTATTTGTAATAACGCTCGCCAAACGCAGCCTTTGGAGTCATTTGTTCAATCGAAAATCGAAAATCGAAAATCGAACGCTCGCCAAACGCAGCCTGTGAAGTCATTTGTTCAATCGAAAATCGAAAATCGAAAATCGAGTTATATCAAATCCGTTGACATCGGAATTATGCATCTCTCTCTTCTCTTTCTCTGTGTCCTCTGTGCCCTCTGTGGTTTAATCATTCCGATCTAACCGGAATTGATATTAGATGAAATTGATAGTGCATTATGGAAAAAGTTAACTACAGTCAGAGTCTCGACATTCATTCACTGCTCGATCGCTACCGCACCGGCTCGATCGCGCCTGCAGATGCGATCGCCAGCGTGTACGATCGGATCGAACGCTATGCAGATCCGGCAGTATGGATTTATTTAGCACCGCAGGCGGAAACCCTCGAACGCGCCAAAGCCTTGGAAAACCTAGACCCGCAACAATTGCCACTCTACGGAATACCTTTTGCGATCAAAGATAATCTCGATTGGGCGGGCGTTCCAACTACGGCGGGATGTCCTCCGTTTGCTAGCACTCCAGCGCGATCGTCCGCAGTCGTAGAGCGCCTGTGCGCGGCAGGTGCGATCGCCATCGGCAAAACAAACATGGATCAGTTTGCCACAGGATTAGTGGGAACGCGCACGCCTTATGGAGTTTGCCGCAATCCGTTCGATCGGCGCTACATTCCGGGCGGATCGAGTTCCGGTTCCGCAGCAGCAGTCTCGGCCGGATTGGTGAGTTTTGCTCTGGGTACCGATACCGCAGGATCGGGGCGGGTTCCCGCTGCTTTTACCAACATTGTCGGGCTGAAGCCAAGTTGCGGCTCGATCGGCACTCGCGGCTTACTGCCAGCAGTGCGATCGCTCGATTGCGTTTCTGTGTTCGCTCTCACCTGTGCGGATGCAGCCTCCGTGCTGCAAGTAGCCAGCGGTTTTGACGCTGAGGATGCGTTTTCTCGCCACCCTGAAACGAAGGTTTTGCCGGATTTATCCAGGTTACGGGTGGGAGTTCCCGGAGACGGCGAACTCGAATTTTTTGGGAATGCAGAAGCCGAACAGCGCTACCTGGAGGCGATCGCGCGCTTGCAATCTTTGGGCTGCACGATCGCACCTATTGACTTCAAACCCTTTGCAGATGCTGCCGAACTTCTCTACGGCGGGCCTTGGGTAGCAGAAAGGTTGGCCGCGATCGGCGATTTCCTCGACGCGCACCCAGAGGATATCGATCCGATCGTCTACCAAATTATCAGCGGTGGCAAACGCTACGATGCCGTCTCAGCCTACCGCGCGTCGTACCGATTGGCCGAACTCCGCCAGCAAGCAGAAATTCAGTGGGAGTCAATGGATGTTTTGGCTGTTCCCACGACAGGCACGATTTATACTGTGGCAGAAGTTGCAGCCGAGCCGATCGCGCTCAACACCAATCTCGGCCGCTACACGAACTTTGCGAATTTGCTCGATTTGTGCGCGATCGCAGTTCCCAGCGGCTTTCAAAGCAGCGGATTGCCCGCAGGATTGACACTGATGGCTCCTGCGTGGCACGATTTATCGCTCTGCAGCCTGGGATCTGCTTTCCACGATCGCTTGGGGGGAACTTTGGGCGCAACCGGTCTGCCGCTGCCAACCGTCCCGGAACCCGCCATCGCAGCCAAACCTCCCTCAGAAGAACGAGTCAAAATAGCCGTGGTTGGCGCTCATTTGAGCGGTGAGCCGCTGAATTATCAACTAATCGAACTCGGAGGCATTTTGGTTCGCGCCTGCCGTACCAGCCAGATTTACAAGCTGTACGCTTTGACGGGTACTGCTCTGGGCAAGCCGGGATTGGTGCGTCAGATAGAGGGCGGTAGCGCGATCGAGGTGGAAGTTTGGGAGTTGTCGATCGCGGCTTTCGGCGGATTTGTCGCTAAAATCCCCCCGCCCTTGGGAATTGGTACGCTGGTGTTGGAGGACGGCTCCACGGTGCAGGGCTTTTTGTGCGAACCTTATGCTGTGGCGGATGCGATCGATATTTCTCATCTCGGCGGTTGGCGAGCTTATAGCTTCCGCTTTTAAGTTAAGTTAGAATTGCAAATTTCTACCCATCTTCAGAATCATGCCACCAGCAGTGCCAATTCGACCAATTCCCGTCACAACCCCAACCCCCAGCGGCGGTACCAGTCCCGGAGGGGCACCTGGCGGTACCAGTCCCGGAGGGGCACCTGGCGGCACTCGCGGCACCAGCGGCCCCGACTCCCTCAGAGGTACTGCGGGCGCTAACTTGATATTTGGTTTGGGTGGCCCTGACAGCATTTTGGGCTTAGGCGCAGACGATTCCCTCTACGGCGGCGACGGCGATGACTCACTGCTGGGCGACGTTGGCAATGATTTGCTGTTCGGCGGTGCAGGGCGTGACAGCGTTTTGGGCGGCGCCGGCGACGATACTTTCTACGGCGGCAAAGGTGCTGACTCAATGCTGGGCGACGAGGGTAATGATTTGCTGTTTGGCAACCAAGACACCGATACTTTGTTGGGAGGCGCGGGCGATGACTCGCTTTTTGGGGGTGCCGGCGATGACTCGCTGTTTGGTGGCATCGGCAATGACTGTTTATCGGGCGATCGCGGCGCAGATACTTTAACTGGCGGCGCCGGGAATGATACTTTTGCGATCGGGCGTTTGGCAGACGGGGATCTGATTACAGATTTTACTGATGGTACGGATCAAATTCGCTTGGCTGCCGGCCTTACTTTTGCCGAACTCACCATTTCCGCTGGGGCCGGAACTTCGCCGAGTACAATTATTCAGCTTACAAACACCAAGGAAACTCTCGCTACTTTATTCGGAGTTGCCCGCGCTTCTATCAGTCAGGCAGACTTTATTCTTTAATGGGTAATGGGGAATGGGGAATGGGGAATTGATAATTCCGCTTGCGGGTAGTTTTTAGTTTTAAGTTTTTAATGCTGAACTTTTTAACTCAAAACCGCTTCCGCGCTGCGAGTAACGTTAGCTTTCGCAAGGCGAAGGTAAGCAATCTCAAAACTTTTCATCTCCATCTTCCCTCTTCCTTCTATCAGTTAAATAACATAAATTGCCCGTTGCATTCTTCCTTCTTCCCTCTTCCTTCTTCCTTCTTCCTGACATCCGTTACATCCGTTACATCCGTCGAGCGAATCCGTTGCCGAACTTCCCTCTTCCTTCTTCCCTCTTCCTTCTTCCTTCTTCCCTCTTCCTTCTTCCTTCTTCCCTCTTCCTTCTTCCTAATGACTACTGACGGTTTTCTCAATCTCAACAAACCTGCGGGCATGACATCTCACGACTGCGTGGGGCGAGTGCGCCGGCTATTGAAACTCAAGCGAGTCGGACACGGAGGAACCCTCGATCCTGCTGTGACGGGCGTTTTGCCGATCGCCCTGGGCAAAGCAACCAGACTGCTGCAATATCTCCAACACAATAAAGCTTACCGAGGCACAATTCGCTTTGGCTTAACTACTGCTACTGACGATTTAGAAGGAGAAATTCTCCATTCTCGACCGGTGCCGGAGTTGAGTTTGGAACAAGTGCAAGCTGCACTCCCAAAATTCCTAGGAAAAATCGAGCAATTTCCGCCGAGTTTTAGTGCGGTACAGGTGGGAGGAAAACGCCTTTATGAGTTAGCTAGAAAAGGCGAAACTGTCGAAGTTGCTGCTAGGAATGTCGAGGTTTTTCGGCTGGAAATCTTGGATTGGCGGCCGGGGGATTTTCCTGAATTGGATTTGTCGATCGCCTGCGGGGCGGGTACTTACATTCGGGCGATCGCACGGGATTTGGGCGCTATGTTGAATGCAGGCGGTACTTTGGCTTGTTTGACTCGCACCGAAAGTAGCGGTTTCTCGATCGAGGAAAGTCTCAGTTTTGAAGAATTGGAACTGCAATTGCAGGAGAATAAATTCTGCCCGATTTTGCCATCGGCGGTTTTGCGACATTTAGGTGCGATCGTCCTTTCCCCTGAATATACCAAACGCTGGTTTCAAGGACAGCGCCTCCCGATTCCCGAAACGCCGATCGGATCGGAGGAGGAAAGTAGCAACCCAATACCCCAACCTCCCTATCCCTTGCAGGTTTACGATCGAGACGGTAATTTTTTAGGTATCGGTCAAGTAGCGAACTCAGAGACAAGTACCATATTATCTCCTCAAATTGTGCTTTAAGTATCTAAAATAAAAATGAAAAAAGGTATAATTGGTACGGGAAAAGTTGGCGGAACTCTAACCGCTGGGAATGCTCTCGATTCACCTAGCTTACAGCGGTATGGGACGAGATTGGCCTATAAATCTAATCAATCGCTGAGGTAAAAATTGTGAAAATATTGCTGATCGGATTAATCCGAGGCTACAAAATGGGGATTTCTCCTTACCTGCCTAACGCCTGTAGGTTTCAACCAACTTGTTCGCAATACGCGATCGAAGCAATAGAAAGATTTGGGCCCGCCCGCGGCAGCTCGTTGGCAGTTAAGCGGATTTTGCGATGTCATCCTTTTCATCCAGGGGGTTACGATCCAGTACCTCCCACAGATAGCGAGGGCGATTAGTTATTAGTCAAAAATAGTATTTTAGTTATTAGTTAATAGTGCAAATAGGCGTTACATCCTCATGGCTAAAACTACCGAGGGGAATCACTCCCTAAGAGGGTTAAATTCGCACAATTAGTGGTGTTTCTTAACCCAAATTCAGTAATATTACTGTTATCTTTCAAAACTCAGCAGCTCTATAATGGTACAAACAGAGTACAGGGGATGCGAGTTGATATGTCTGCTACCGCAATCGGATACAAAATGTTGTCCCATACTCTGGCTGTACTCAGCCAGAAACAAGCAACGGGGAAACTGGTGTTAGAGCAAGGGGAACAACAGTGGCAACTTTACTTTTTTCAGGGTAGTTTGGTTTATGCCACAGGAGGAGCGCACAGAGCGAGGCGCTGGTATAGGGCGATCGGGCAACACTGTCGAAACTTTCAAGTGGATCTCAGAGACCTCGATGCTGGAGAACTGTGGGAATATCAACTGCTTCAGCGAGGGATAGCAGCCAGCGAAATGAGTCTGGAACAAGCTAGGGCGATCGTCCACACCAGCCTTTCGGAAGTGTTATTTGCTCTGATCGGTCAATCGGGTTTGCGCCGGGAGTGGCGTCCGTCCCAGAAATATTTTTCTACAATTACCTCTTCTTTGCTGCTGTCTTTAACAGAAGTAGAGAAAGTTCTGTGTTGTACAGAAGAAATTTGGCAGAAGTGGAAAGCAATGGGTTTGTGGCTGGTAGATCCAGAACAAGCACCACTTTTAAAAGCGTCGGCCCATTTACAGGAAAATCGATTTAGTTCTAATTCTTTGATCGCATTAGCTAACGTATTCAACGGCGAGAATACTCTTTGGGATATTGCATTTAAGAAAAAGCAGTGCGTGACAGTAGCAACTCGCGCTTTAGTTAATTACATCAAGCAGGGTTTAGTAAATTTCCGAACAGTCCCAGACTTGCCGTCGCCTATAGAACAGTGGCGCCTGGCCGCGGCGATCGCAGGGCCGGGTCGCCCTTTGATTGCTTGTATCGATGACAGTCCGACAGTATGCGAATTTTTAGAGCAAATTTTATTGCCGGCGGGGTATCGAGTCCTAAAAATTCAAGACCCGATGCAGGGAGTGGGCATCATCTCCAAACAGAAGCCTGCTTTAATTTTTATGGACGTGGTGATGCCGAAGACAAGTGGCTTTGCTTTGTGCAATTTTTTGCGAAAAACATCGGCTTTTCGGGAAACTCCGATCGTGTTTTTGACAGGTCAAGACAGTATAATTGACCGCACGCGAGCGAAATTGACAGGTGCTTCCGATTTTTTGAGCAAGCCGCCCAATCCCGAACAGGTTTTACAAATAGCTGACAAGTATTTGAAGGTAAAAGGCGATCGCCACCCTTCAGCAATTCGCCCCCAAGATTTACTCCATTCACGACAACTTACCCTGGCCAATTCTTGAACCCAAATTAATGAACACAATAACCCCTTGCTGGGTGCGTCAGTTCCTGACGCACCCTACGCTCATTGTAAAATAAAGACGCAATAGAATTTAAGATAATTAATTATGAGCAATGTTACGATCGATCGCACCCCGCAGGTAAGCGTAGTAATTCCGGCTTACAACTGTGCAGCTTACGTCGGCCAAGCCGTCGATAGCGTTCTGCACCAAACCTATACTAACTGGGAAATTATTGTCGTAGACGACGGTTCCAAAGATGACACTAGATTAGTTTTAGAGAAATATGGCGATCGAATTCGCTACATTTACCAACAAAATCAAGGAGTTTCGATTGCCAGAAATCACGGCATCCAGCTAGCGCGAGGAGAATTTATCGCCTTTCTCGATGCTGACGACTACTTTTTTCCCGACAAATTATCAGCACAAATGGCTGTATTTGCCGCGCGACCCAATCTCGGAATAGTTCACAGCGGCTGGCGTCTAGTTAATAGTATAGGTGAACCGCTAAAAGATGTCAAACCCTGGCAAAACGTACCTAAATTAGACTTAGAAATGTGGCTGCGGTGGAAACCAGTATTACCGAGCGCGATGGTATTTCGCCGTCAGTGGTTAGAGCGCGCCGGCGGATTTGATCCTCGATTTCCCCCGGCGGAAGATACAGATTTAGTGCTGCGTTTAGCCTTAATGGGATGCGAAGCAGAGTGGTTGCAGCAAGTAACTGTTTGCTACCGCCAGCACGAACAAAGCGCCATGTACAAAGGTTTACCGCAGGCTAAATCCCTCGCCGCAGTCATGGACAATTTTTTTGCCCGCCCCGAGTTGCCGGATAAAATACGTTTGTTGGAAAAGCAAATCAAGTACAGTACCTTAGTTTGGATTGCTTGGTATTTGTACCGCACCGGTCATTCTGTTGAGATGGTAGAGTTTTTGCAGCGTTCTTGGAATTATACGCCTTATTTGCCTGTGGAAACAGTAATTAATTGGGCGGAAGCTTTCGCCGAGTTTTCGCAGGATGCGGGAAATGAATTCGATGCAGATTTATTAGCTCAATCTCCTGAGTGGCAGCAGTTAATGCAGTGGATTATTCTCGGTACGCCAGCTTGATTGAAAGCTTTTCCATTGCACTGATATCGTTTACGGTTGCATAGGAATTATTTAACCGCAGAGAGCGCAGAGGACACAGAGGAAGAGAAGAGAGGCTTTTCGCATTTCTGGCTATGTAAAACCTGCATAAACTTTATTAGGCTTCAGTTTGAGTTTCTGCTTCAGTAAAAATTGGCGGCCACAGTTCAGCAATTGGCAATTCCCAACCAGGGAAAAGTTCGGGGACAGTCAAAATATCTTGATTTCCTAACACAATTGGTTCACCTTCCTGACGATAAACTGTTACAGTTTCTTCATCTGGATCGATCAAAATTCCTACTTGCGCTCCGAGTTCTAGGAAATTATGAATCTTTTTTTCTAGCGGTTTAATGCGATCGCTCTGTGATTTAATTTCTACTACCAAGTCGGGGACTAATTCTCCAAAATAACGGGGACTTTGCCTGAGACGTGCGGCTCGGACAAAAGAAACATCAGGTGCTGTAAGGTTAGCATCAGGTAAAATAAAGCCGCCTGCGGAGTCAAAAACTCGACCCAAACGGCGGGGATTCACCCAAACGAAGAGAAAGGCACTCAAGCGAATGCCAATTTCACTAGATACAATGTCTGACGGGCCCACAATGATAATCTTCCCGCTTTCTAGTTCAACTTGATAGTCTTGACCGGCTTCTTTGAAGGTTTTTTGGACTTTTTCTAAGTCTTTGAGTGTCATCATATTGATTATTCCTTAGCCGAAAAGGAGTTGCCACAGCTACAGCTTTGGGCGGCATTGGGATTGTGAAATCGGAAACCTCCGCCCATCAAGTCTTCTGAATAATCCAAGGTGAGCTCATTGAGATATTTTAAGTGCTGGGGGTCGATCGCAACTTCAATTCCCTCCGACTCGCATACAGCGTCTTCTGGGGCTGGCGCATCGTCAAATGCCATTGTATAAGACAAACCGGAGCAGCCACTCGATTCCACGCCCAGACGAAATAAAGCATTGGGGTTCGGATGCTTCGACTTGAGGCGCGTTACTTCTGTTGCTGCTGTTTTGCTCAGATGAATCATTATCAGTAATTGGTAATTGGTAATTGGTAATTTGGAAGTAATGTTGAGTTTTGAAAATGTAGAGTGCGCCTAGGCCTGTACTTTACCCGGAGAATGTAGGGTGCGCCGCAGCGCACCTTACCGCTATATCTTTAGCAACTTGAGTTACTTGGCCTTTTCATTACGAGCATAATCGTCTTGAAAGCGGATAATATCATCTTCTCCGAGATATTCGCCATTCTGCACCTCAATTAAAACCAGGGGGATAACTCCCGGATTTTCCAGGCGGTGAGAAGTGCACTGAGGAACGTAGGTAGACTGATTTGTAAACAGAACTTGTTCAGTTTCGCCACAAGTAACTTTTGCAGTACCAGAAACGACAATCCAGTGTTCGCTTCGGTGGTGGTGCATTTGCAGGCTGAGGCGGTGTCCAGACTTAACTTCGATCCGCTTAATTTTATATCCTGGGCCTTCTTCTAGAGTCGTAAATGAGCCCCAAGGCCGCAATTCTGTAGCGGCTACTCCGTTGGGTGCTGCAGGTGCGTGCAGGGTAGATACTTGAGAAATTTCTTGAATCTGAACCATGATTTTCACTCCTTGAGGATTCCTTGCTGAATCCTTTGGTAAACGACGTTGTTTTTTGAGATTAACTAATATATAGTTAAAACCGAAGCCCACCTGCGGGGACTGGTTAGCCGACTGTAGAGTTTTGCAAGAGTTGTGCTCAGCCAGATCGACTTGCCTTAACAACCATAGCAAAACCAACATAGCTGTTGTCACCCAGTATTGGCTCGATCGCCCCAATCTACATCAAATCTTCATAGAAAGGGGGCTGGTTCTTGAATATTGATTAAAGTTGACAGTACCAGCGGCTTTGACATCTAACTGCCGATCGCAATTATCGATTTTAGCTGATATCTCCCACCCTTGTCAGTAACAGGCTTTTCGGCCTGTTCCACAAGAAAATTTATATTTTGTGGAACAGGCCGAAAAGCCTGTTCCCAAACAAGTAATTGAGAATGGTGCAACATATGAGTTTTAGCCAATCAGGCCAAAAGGTCGATCGGTCTTTTGCCCTGGTTTTGAGTATTTTAGCTTAGGGAGGGGGCGGAGGTTGGGCGATACCCTACCGCAACGGGCCCGCAGGCGCGTTGGGGATAGCTTCCCTCGCGCAGACATTTCAATTGCCGACAACCCAAGAGAATCTATTAAGATATATAAGACTTGTGCAAATCTTGCCAGTTCAAGGGCGCAAGTCATGACTCTACTGGAGCTTCTCATGTTAGCCGAGCTAATCTCAGCCAGACGAATACTCAAGACCAAACTCCTCGACTTCTTAGGACTTCCCGAAAATTGCCAAGACCAAACAGATCATCTCGTCAACCGAATTGTATCCCTGCTGGAAGAAAATCCAGCCGAACAAGAAAGATTTTGGGAGACTTTCAAAAGTGAATTAGCCGTCGATCCCGTTGAATTAGAAACAATACTCAAGTGTTCGCCAGCAGAACGCCAGCAGTGGATTGAACAAGACAAACTCCCTATTTTAGAATACCGCTCTTTCCGCAAATCAGGAATCCATTTAGAATATCCCGTTCACGACAGAAGATTCATCTTAAGTCTAACGCCAACCGATATTAATAATTGGCGCAAAGAACCCAAAGGGCTGATTAAAAATAATCACCAAATACCCACCCCAATCAATACAGAAAAGCCTGAAGAAAACGAACAATCACGGGTAGCTTTTAGTTCAGCTTGGGAAAAAATCATTGCCGACTGGAAAGAACAAGGTTCGGCGGAAATTTCAGCAACCTTCCAGCTAGCTTACTGGACTGTTTGGGCGTCGCGCTGGGCCAAAGAAAATCAGCTCAACAGCTTTAAAGCAATTAAATATAAGGAAGTCTACGAAACTCACCAGCAGGAATGGTATCAGCGAAAAAATCAAGCAGTCAAGTTACTGATTGAAATGCCCTACGCCATGCTTTACTTCTACCGTCCGGCGGATTCTGACAAATTATATCTCGAACTGTGCGACGACCACCAGGAAATGATGAAAGATGGCTACTTTTGGGATAAGTGGGATTTTTTCTATCAGAACCGCAAACTTGTAAATAAGTGCCGCGAATGTGTGTACTGCGAAACCAAAGATTATTACTCCCTTTACTACCTAGAAATCAAGAGCGACAAGTTTCCCGATTTTAGTTTTTCTTTCCACACGCCGTACCCAATCGGCAGAAAATTTTTGCCGCATCCAGAAACGCTACCTTATGTAGACCACGTAGAACAGGACGGCATTTTTCGCTTTGGCCGCCCGCTGCTGGAACAAGAGAAAGCTATTCACACCGAAAAGGATGTATTGCTCAAGTTTGAGGCAGCTTTGGCAGAAGCGAAAAAGTTTGTTTAGTCATTAGTCAGCAGTCATTAGTCATTAGTCAGCAGTCATTAGTCATTAGTAATGGACGCGCCAATTAGTGACAAATAACTGCTGACTTCTTACTTTTAAAATCAAGAAGGTCTACTCATCGCTAATCCTTCATGACTACTGACTAATGACTACTGACTAATGACTAATGACTAATGACTAATGACTAATGACTAATGACTAATGACTAATGACTAATGACTAATGACTGCTGACTAATGACTTTTGAACTTGGATTACTTGAATGCAGCAGCCAGCATAAAGTTTGGGTTGTGGAGTTACTTCGGAATTGTACGATCGCCATCCCCCCTCTATCAACAAACTCCCCAAGTCAGTTTCAGTCTCCAACAACCACAAAAATACAGCCAACCCTGGCCTAAATACCGAATTTGTGGGTCGATGAATATCTACCAAAATGAATAGACCACCGGGCTTAAGCACGCGGTATACTTCCTGAAAGATTTGTCGCAATTGCGCCCGTTGCATTTCGTGCATCACAACGCTGCTGTGTACTCCTGTCAAACTGACAGTCGGCAAAATCTTCAAAATAATAATTGGCTGATGGTACATTTTTCGTGGGCAGTTGTGACCGAAACGAGGATGGCCGCCTACGCTCAAAGCAGCTAGACACGCGATCGCAATCCTAGAGACACTGAAACCGATAACTTAAATCTCTAAAAATTGTTGCTATAGTCAAAATTATGTATACCTTGCTATCGACTTAAGATATTATTAAGTTATATCATAAAGATAAGTAACAGAACTGAGACGATGGGAGAGCTGTAACCGCTATGGGTCGTGTGGGAGTATTGCTATTAAACTTGGGCGGGCCAGATCAAATCGAGGATGTCCGTCCTTTCCTGTTCAACTTGTTTGCTGACCCGGAAATCATTCGCATTCCGTTTCCGTGGATGCAAAAACCGCTCGCCTGGTTGATTTCGACCCTGCGCTTTCAAAAATCCCAGGAAAACTACCGCCAAATCGGTGGCGGCTCTCCTTTGCGGCGAATTACCGAGGAACAAGCCCTAGCCCTGCAAGAACGATTGCAGTCCAAGGGACAAGATGCTCGAGTATACGTGGGGATGCGCTACTGGCATCCTTTTACCGAAGAAGCGATAGCCAAAATTAAGCGCGATCGCATCGAACATTTGACAATATTGCCGCTGTATCCTCAATTTTCCATCAGCACCAGCGGTTCTAGCTTCCGGCAGTTAGAAGAAATGTGGGGCAAAGATCCTGCCCTCAAGGATATACAATATACCGCGATTCCTTCTTGGTATCAGCGGCCTGGTTACATTCAGGCAATGTCGGAATTGATAGCCCAACAACTAGACCACAATCCGAATCCCGATCGAGTTCACATCTTTTTCAGCGCCCACGGCGTCCCCCTCAGCTACGTAGAAGAGGCTGGAGACCCCTATCAGCGCGAGATTGAAGATTGCACTCGTCTGATTATGGAACATTTAGATCGATCGAACGAACACACTCTAGCTTATCAAAGTCGGGTTGGCCCGGTGGAATGGCTCAAGCCTTACACCGAAGACGCCATTACCGAATTGGCAGAAAATGGAGTCCAAGATTTGTTGGTAGTTCCGATTAGTTTTGTTTCCGAACACATCGAGACTCTACAAGAAATTGACATGGAGTATCGAGAATTAGCCGAAGAATCGGGGATTGAAAATTTCTACCGAGTGCCCGCCCTGAATACTCATCCGGTGTTTATTGAAGCCTTGGCTGATTTAGTCATCGAGTCGATCGAATCTCCCAGCGTTAAATTCTCTGATGTGATACGCCCTTCCAAAAAAGTGAAAATGTACCCTCAAGAGCAGTGGGAGTGGGGCTTGACCACGGGGGCGGAAGTCTGGAACGGTCGTGTGGCGATGATTGGTTTTGTGGCACTATTGCTAGAGTTAATTACGGGTCAGGGCCCGCTACACTCGATCGGATTGCTTTAAACTCAAATGTTGCACCATTCTCAATAAGCTTTTTATGAACAGGCAAGATGCCTGTTCCACAAAGAGTGAATTTTATTGTGGAA
>NZ_JAUBTL010000057.1:41772-52518 GCF_036702475.1 Microcoleus sp. D2_18a_B4 | reverse complement strand
TATGCCATTTGCTCATCTTACAGCGTTTGTTAGCAAATGTTTGCATTTGTTGGAAAACTATACACTGTTAGTCAACCCTCCAAACCGAGATTAATTCTACCCAGGAATGGTATATGAAAATGGTATATAAACAGCATTTATTTAAATCGAGATTCCTACACGCCTTATAGCGCAAGGGCTAGAGCCATCGAACAGGCAGACTCGAAATCTACTTTAGGGGTAACTCTAACGTGGGTTCAAATCCCACCCTCTCCGTACATCTAAGCATCAAGCGTCAAGCGCGCACCTTATTAACCTAGGGTGCGCGCACTTTATCATATTATGAAATTTAACTCCCCAATCTCAGTAGCATGATAGGGACTTTCATTTCGGTAAGGTAGAGGCTTAGAATCTCCAGAGAACTCTTAACACGAAACCTGGGACAAAAAAAAGGGAAGAGTGTTTGTAAAGCAGGCGGTTGCAAACCGCTGTCTCAATCACTAATAAGGTGGAGGCGGAGGATGGGAAAATTAGTCGAGATTCTTTGTTTCCCTAGTCCATAGTCGCTAGTTCCTAGCAAGAGAACCCTTAGCCTGTTGCTCGTTCCCCGTTCTCCATTCCCTCTTTCTTCTAATAACGGGTTTCGTAGCTGCGATGCGGCGCTAATTGCCCTAAAGACGTGCTACCAACTGCTCACGCCGGAATAGAAATCACAAACTCCGAACCCTGGCCCAAAGAAGAATTCACGAGTAACGTACCTCCATGTTTTTCCACAACAATTTGGTGGGCTATAGACAATCCTAATCCAGTTCCTTGACCCACCGACTTGGTAGTGAATAAGTGGTTAAAGATGTTTTCCTTGACTTCGCCTGACATCCCCACTCCATTATCCTTAATGCGAATCAAAACCTGAGTTTGGTCTTCGCTCAGAGCAGTTTGAACCGTGATTTGATTAGGTAGAGCTTTAATTTCACTAAAACTCCGCCCCTTATTTGACTCCTCCAGAGCGTCAATGGCATTAGCCAGTATATTCATAAATACCTGGTTTAACTGTCCGGGAAAGCATTTTACTAGGGGCAAGTTACCATACTCTTTCACAACTTCAATGGCAGGGCGGAACTCGCTGGCTTTTAAACGGTGCTTGAGAATTAGCAGAGTGCTTTCGAGTCCATCGTGAATATTGAAAGAAACTGGTCGATCGCTATCTGCCCTCGAAAACGTTCTCAAACTTATACTGATATTGCGAATGCGATCGACTCCTTCCTTCATCGAGCCAATCAATTTAGGCAAATCTTCTCGCAAATACTCCAAGTCCATATCTTCAATTTCTGTTTCAATTTCCCCTCCCGGATTGGGAAATTTTTCTTGATACAAATCAATCAAATTGAATAAATCCCCCACGTATTCTTGAGCCGGTTGCAAGTTTCCCGCGATAAAGCCTACGGGATTGTTAATTTCGTGGGCTACACCGGCGACTAAATTTCCCAAAGCAGACATTTTCTCACCCTGCACCAATTGCAGTTGCATCTGTTTGAGATCGTGGATAGACTGCTCTAGTTTTTGGGCATATTCCTGAGATTGCTGATACAGTCGGGCGTTTTGTAAGGAAATTGCTGCTTGGGAGCACAGGATGTTGAGGATGGCGACGCGATCGCGCGTAAACGCCCCGGTTGTGAGATTATTCTCTAGATACAGAATCCCCATTACTTTGCCTTGATGGAGAATCGGAGTGCATAAAACGCTCTTGGGTTGGTGCTCAATCATGTAAGGATCGCCAGCCCAGGTGGTTTGAGTGCTGGCACGATCGAATACCAGGATTTCTTTTGTACGTTTGACGTAGTTAATGATGTTCAGAGGAATTGCTTTGCTTTCTTCAACTAGAAGTGATTCCAAGTCACAATCTTGACGATTTGTACAGTGTACGGCAACTCTCCACTTTCCACCTTCCTCCAAAATTAATGCTCCGGTTTGTGCTCCGGCATTTTGCACTACTACTTGCATCAAAGTAGTTAGCAATTGCTCTAGTTCTATTTCACTAGAGAGAGCTTGAAAAGCTTTGATCACTGTCGGCAAATCTACTAACTCCAAACTGCTTGTGCTACCGATAATTGTTCTATTGGTGTTAGATAGGGATGATTCACTGCTGGAGGTGTGAGTTGTTTCGGTCGGATTCTGGCGAGTTCGCTCCTGTTGCAGGATCACAGCAAGCAATTGGGGGTAGCGCTGTTCTAGATGGTCAATCTTTGCTTTGGCTCCCCACTTTGCGTAAGCATAGTAAGCATCAATTAAATAGGGTTTTGCCAGGTTTTCTTTGCCCCATTCTAAGTAGAATTTGGCAGCGAGTTCGTGAGCAACTGCTTCTTCGTTGATGTACTCGTTTTCTTGAGCGAAGGCAATCGCTTTGTCGTACATCTCGATCGCCTCTATTTTTTGGTTTAAGACCCGATGCCGTTCTGCCTCTACTAGATAGAATTTATGCAGATGATTCATGGGGGCATGATGCGCCCATTTCTGCATTTTTTCTTGGTTAGCTTGTACTCTGTCAAGAATGCCCTGTTGTTCAGACTGTGGAGTGTCAGAATACACTGCCAACCGCACCAAAGAATCGTAGAAATGGAAGATAGCAACAGTTATCAGCCCTGAAGCTGCGCTCAAATAACTTTCTATTTGAGCGCTACTTTTAAAAGCTTCTGGGTAATTTTCAAACAGATAACAAAGCACAAGTTTATGCAAGTATAAGTAATGAATCCCTAGGTAGTTATTGGTTCCATGATACAGTTGCAACATTGTCTCTTCGTCGTAGGCTTCTCCATTTAAATGGCATGGGTCTGGCGATCTTCCTATCAAGTTCAAAACGGCTTGCCAACAAATTTTTTGATAAGAAAGTGGGGCTTCCTGGTGAATTTTACTAACGGCATCTGCGTAGGTTGCTATTTCTGGTTCGAGTTGCGTTAGTTGCTTGCCAACAAAATACGAGTAATAACTGTAGTGAAAGATAGCATAACCAGCAAATTCTAACTCTCCGGTTTCCAGCCCACAAGTATAATCTGACAGCAAAGGTTTTAAACTATTTCTGAAGTGTTCTTTCCAAGGTTGAATACAAGAATGCACCATTGCGGATGTCTTGGCTTGGATTTCTTTGGCATTCAACTTTGACAATAGACGTAAAGCCAGTTGACCGAACTGATAGCCCCGCTCAATATCTCCCATGCCACAGAGAAGAAAACTATATATGACAAAAGCATAGGGAGACAAAGAAGCATTGCCATATTGGACAGATAAATTGACCTGTTTGCAAACTACCAAAGGCGCGAGTGGCGGCAGCGCTAGGTAGGCAGGAGTAAATAGGCTTGACAGAATCGTTATAGTTGCTATTTGTTGAGGATCTGTCATCAGAGGGAGATCAATTAAGTCCTCAGTTCCCTTTCCGCTCAAAATTGACGCGGTTTCTCCTAGTGCCTGTCCAATATCAGAGAAATTTGGCTCGGAGGGAAACTCTACCCCCAACTGCTTTAAGACTGGCAACCCTGTATTCAGCGCTTCCTGTAGCTTATTTTGCGCCATATAAGCTTGAATTTGGACTTCATATAGCTTCACTTTGTCCCCTAGCGTTTTGGCGCCGTTTTCCACGACAGATGCTAATTTTTCCATCTGGTCAAAATCACCGTTTAGATATGCCGCCGCTGCTGCTTCTGTATACAGCGCTAATGTTAGTTCGTATTGACTATGCCAACTATTTTCTGTCAGTAATTCCTGGCCAACCTTGAAATCTTCAACCGCAGCAGCATAAGCGGTAGCAGCTTTGGCTTTCTTTCCAGCAACCAGATTCAATCGTGCTAATTGTTCCCGTTCTGCATCCTGGGTAATTAGCTCAACTCCCACATTTAAGTGATTGACAATATCAAAAATTCTTTCTTCTCGATCGGCTTCTGGCGTATTCTTTAATAACAGTTGACCAATTTTTAAGTGAGTAGAACGCTTTTGGTCTTCAGGAATGAGGGAATAGGCTGCTTGTTGAACGCGATCGTGTAAAAAATTATATTTGGGTACTTGGTCATGGGTAATTAGTAATTGGTCAGATTTCTTGATATTACCGATTACCGATTCGCTATTTCCCTCTGGTTGATAAAACTTATAAACTTCGCTAATGGGTAAAATTAGCCCGTCTTGTAGTGCCTTCCATAAAGCCGATGCGGTTTCTGTTGGCGAATTTTCATCAACAATTGCTAACGTCGCCAAATCGAACTGATTGCCAATACAAGCAGCTAACTTTAAAACTTCCTGTGTCTGGGCTGGCAACTTTCGCAACTGAAGTGCCATAAATTCTACAACATCATCTGTTAGTGCCAAGGTTCGCAATCGGGCAATATCGCACTGCCAATACCGAGCGTCAAAATTAAATTCAATTAGCCCATCTTCATGCAAAGATTTGAGGAATTGGGTGCTGAAAAATGGATTGCCTTGGGTTTTCTGATAAACGAGTTCTGTCAAAGGCTGAGCCAACGCTGTAGAACAAGCTAGAGTATCGGCAACTAAACAATTTACGTCGGCTCGCTCAAGTGGTGCTAAGGTAATAGTATTCACCTTTGCTTCAGTTTTTTGAATTTCTGCTAACGTCAGCATCAATGGATGTGCGGGAAAAACTTCGTTATCCCGATAAGCTCCAATTAATAAGAGATAGCGGTTATCAACGTCGCTCATCAGCAGTTGAATTAATTTTAACGATGCTGAGTCTGCCCATTGCAAATCGTCCAAGAAAATCACTACAGGATGGTCTTTTGTTGTGAAGACTTGAATGAATTTTTCAAATAACAAATTGAAGCGATTTTGACCAGCACTTCCCGAAAGTTCGGGGACGGGCGCTTGCTGTCCGATAATACGTTCGAGTTCAGGAATGACTTCAACTATCACCTGAGCATTCTCGCCCAAAGCCGCCAAAATTTCCAACTTCCATTGTTCAAGTTTAGCATCGGTTTCCGATAGCAGTTGTCCCATTAAATCGCGAAAAGCTTGGACAAATACTGTAAAGGGAAGGGTGCGTTGAAATTGGTCGAATTTTCCTTTAATAAAGTAGCCTCGCTGTCTCACAATTGGTTTGTGAACTTCGTTAACGACAGCGGTTTTGCCAATGCCTGAGAAACCGGCAACGAGCATCATTTCGGTGCTTCCGGCACTGACGCGCTCGAAGGCCGATAGCAGGGAGAATACTTCGCTTTCTCTACCGTACAACTTTTCTGGGATGATGAAGCGATCGCACAAATCTCGTTGTCCTAATTTAAAGGATGCAATCTCTCCCTTTTCTCTCCACTGCTGCCAACAAGTTTCTAAGTCGTACTTCAGTCCTAGGGCGCTTTGATAGCGGTCTTCCGCATTCTTCGCCATCAGTTTACCAACTATCTCAGACAGTACCGGAGGAACTGCTGGGTGGAGTTCATGGACGGGAATAGGTTGCTTTGCCAGGTGGCAGTGTACCCAATCCATTGGATCGTCTGTTTGGAATGGTAACTTTCCTGTTAGTAATTCGTAGAATGTGACTCCCAGAGAGTAGAAATCTGTGCGGTAATCAATGCCTCGGTTCATTCGCCCAGTTTGTTCGGGAGATATGTAGGGTAAAGTGCCTTCTAGGACATTGGGATTTTGAATTTCTTGGGTTTCGCGCGGCAGCAGGGAAGCGATGCTCAAATCAATCAGCTTGACTTCTTTACTGGTGGGGTTAATGAGAATGTTGGCGGGCTTGAGGTCTTTATGGATGACGTGGTGGCGATGAAGTCCGTCAAGGGCGTTGGCAATTTGAATTGCCATAGGAAGAAACTCGTTAACTGGCAAGCCTTCTAGGGTTTCGTTGCTATCGGATGCTAGACTAGCAAGGTAGCTACATAAGGAAATTCCGCCAAAGTCTTCCATCACCAAAGCATAGCGGTTATGATAGCTCTCCAGGCTGTATGCCTTGACAGTGCCGGGGATATTTAAGTTTTTAGCAATTACGTATTGGTTGCGGAAGTGAACCAGTTCGTTGAAGCTGGGAAAGTCATTTCGCAGTAGTTTGATCGCGACGGGTTGCTGATCACAAGAGCGAATACCACGATAAACTAGAGTTCGATTGCCTGCGTATATTTCCTCGTTAATGTGATATCCTAGAAAAAAATTTGTGATGTTAGTCATATCTACGTATTCCTACTGCTTCTGTCAAGTCTGAAGCTTCTGAGAGTTACTATCTACTATTTTCGCTTGCTCTGCTTTAGTATTCAGTGAATTACATTTTTCTTAATATATTTGGGAGAGAGAGTTATGAAAGCAAGAGTTTAAAACAATACTTGAATTGTTTATGTAAGAGCTGTTGATACTGGAGTTAAGACTCAGTAGAAAATGAAGGAGGCTAATGCTCATTGAACGACAGCAGTTGAAAGAAGAGGAATTTAAGAGGCTAATCAGGTACTTAAGAGTATTTTTAAAACCGATGCTTGTATGCGATCGCCTATTAAATCTAATGTCGAGTTTAGCTCAGAATTTAATCTCATCAGTACAATTCGGGCGACTCTGCATTTAAAGCAGGAAGCAGAGGAAATCTAGTTTGTGCGCTCGATGGCGGATCGGTAGGGAGTCATAGGCTCCAAGCCGAATTATTTGTCCTGATGCAACAACAAGCTGCCCCACTTTAATAAGTGAATCAGGCATTTAATGCCAAAATTCAGAAGCCAACTGTGGAATTAGCCCAAGTCAATTATATTTTGCCACTCACATACTTACCAATTACCAATTACCAATTACCCCTTTGATTGTTTCACTTCCAATACCTGCGCCAGTGAAACAAATTCTCCCACAAATTGCGCGAAAAAGTATTGCTACCCAAGCGCTGCGACTCCCAAAGAGCAGCAGTTTGACCATTAATTTCCGAAAAACTTGACCAAATATAAGGAAGTTGGGCGATCGCCTCAACCTTCATCCCGTGACGCACAGCCAAAGCGATCGCGTGAATCAACTCAGCAGCTTGAGGCCCCACAATACTCGCTCCCAACATCTCACCATTGCGACGCCCGACAATCTTACAAAAACCAGTTGTATCCCCGGACATTTGAGCTCTTTCAACATTCTTGAAATATTCCCGACAAACAATGAGATCGTCTCCAAAACGGCGCCTTGCTTGCGCTTCAGTCAAGCCAACCCTCGCCAACTGCGGATCAGAAAAAATAGCCCAAGGAATCCCGCGATAATCTATTTGAAACATTGGCAAAAACAAAGCATTTTTCACAGCAACCGCAGCTTCGTAATTAGCGATGTGAGGGAACGGATAACCCCCAGCAACATCGCCGATCGCGTAAATGCGGTGATTTGTTGTTTGCAGCTTTTCATTTAAAATCACCCCCCGATCGCTGAATTTAACCTTAGCCGCTTCGAGATTTAACGATGAAAAATTGTGTCCTCTACCCGCAGCCAGAAAAATCTCCTCAGCTTCGATCGCCCTTGGCCCAGCTTGAATCCACTTTTTACCCTCAATCACCCTAGCTTGAGTCACCTCAGTAGCAGTCAGAATCCGCACTCCTTCAGCTTCCATTCCAGCTTGCACCAAACCAGCAGCCTCCCGGTCTTCTTTAGCCAAAATGTGCGAACTTTTGACCACCAAAGTGACAGCAACCCCCAGGCGAGCAAAAGTCTGAGCCACTTCGACACCGCTGGGATCTGCGCCGATTACAGCCAAACTTTTAGGCAACTCTGGAAGTTTTGCTAATTCCCCGACAGTTTCCGAAGTAAAAAAGCCAGCAGACGAAAGTCCTTCAATATTGGGAATCGCCGGCAGAGTTGGACAAGCTAGCAAATAACATAGCGATCGCAATTTCCGCCCGCCCGCAACAAAAGCCAAATCCGGTTTCGCAACAAACTCGCCGTTGCCAAAAATAACATCGACCCCGCGAGCCGCCAAAAGGCCGAGAGAATCAATTTCTGACAAATTAGAAACAACATCATCTGCCCACTTGAGAACCCCGTCAAACCGCAATTTGAGCGGCATGGAGGAATTCGCGACTTCCCAGCGAACTCCCAACTGCTGGCGGCTGATCTGCTGGGCAAAACGAGCAGCCTCCCTCAAAGTTTGGCTGTATCTCAAACCAAGGTTGATCGACTCTTTTTCCCCAGTCGGCAAATCTTGGGAATTACTTAGCGGTTCCACCAAAGCAACGCGGGCCGGGAAATTAGTTGCAGTCAAAGCAGCATAACGTCCGGCCGGAGTTCCACCAATAATCACTAAATCATAGTCAAGCATAAATAAAGAAGTCAGTAGTCATTAGTCATTAGTTAGTAGTCATTAGTCATTAGTTAGTAGTCAGTAGTCATTAGTTAGTAGTCAGTAGTCAGTAGTCATTAGTCATTAGTTAGTAGTTTAGGACGATCGGCGCGCGGGGTCATCAACCCGGTTTCTTCCTAGAGACTTCGCTGTAAAACCCAAGATTTATCATAGAAACCGGGTTTCTTGGGGATGTCCGCTCAAACGACTAATAAAATCAGTTTGTCAACTTTTATTGGTTGTTAACAGTCAACCGTCAACCGTCAACTGACAACCGTCAACTGTCAACCGTCAACCGTCAACTGTCAACCGTCAACCGTCAACTGTCAACTGACTAATGACTTCTTTAAGTCCAGCAATCAGCCGCAGATTGTCCGCCTTGGATCGCACGGCCACCCGAAAAAACCGATCGCCCAACTCAGGAAAACTCAAACAATCCCGAATCAAAATCCGGTGTCGTTCCAACAGACTTTTTTGAATACAAGAAACCGACATCGACGACTCAACCAACAAGAAATTAGCCGCCCCTGCAAAAGGCTGCAAACCCGGCAAATTAGCCAAACCCTCAAATAGCTCTCGGCGAGCAACAGGCAGCCAATCCCAAGTTTGCTGCTCAAAAACAGTATCTCGCACCACAGCAGCAGCAGCAGCAGCAGCCAAAGCATTCACAGGCCAAGGATCGCGCAGTAACTGCCAGCGGCGGAGAATATCGGGATGGGCGATCGCACAGCCCAACCGCAGTCCCGGCAGAGAATAGAATTTAGTGAGCGATCGTAAAATCACCAAATTCGGAAACTCCTCAACAGCATCGATCAAAGTTTCCTGCTCAGAAGGCGGTAGAAAGTCCATAAAGGCCTCATCCACCACCACCATAGCTAACTGCTTCAAATAAGGCAAAATCGCCTCCCTACCAAACAGCAAACCCGTAGGATTGTGCGGGTTGTTCAGGAGCAAACCTCGTCTATCGGCATCGAGAGCAAGAGGAACCGGGAGACGCAAAGAAGGGGAGACAAGGGAACGCTTAGAAACCGACAAATCATCCGTTACTAACCGGCTTCCAGTCTCCGCGTCCAACGATTTCAGATCCAACTGAGATGTTGCAGCATTCTCAATTACTTGTTTAGGAACAGGCAAGATGCCTGTTCCACAAGAAAATTCATCTCTTGTGGAATGGGCATCTTGCTCGTTCTTGACAATGGTGCCAGATTTAAGATCCAAAGGGCATTTGAGAACCTGCGCGCCGAAAGCCGAAAGAGCCCGCCAGTAATCGCCAAAAGCCGGAGTCACCAGATAAGTCGCCTCCAGCTTCGACAAATCCCAAGCCGCCCAAGTCAACAATTCCGCCGAACCATTCCCCGGCAAAATCCAATCCCGGTCAACATTCAAAGCCTCCCCCAAAGCAGTCCTGAGCTCTCCATAATCCGGGTCTGGGTAAGCCGTCAGACTGCTCAAGTGTGATTGAATTGCAGCCAGGGCCGACTCAGGAGGGCCCAAAGGACTGATACTCGCAGAAAAATCAAGAATAGCAGAGGCAGGGCAGCCGGCCAGTGCGGCTGCCCAAGCTAAATTCCCACCGTGTACAGGTCTAATCAAGACTCAGTTCGCCAGCTATTCCGCGTTTTTCGGCGGTGCAACTCTGTCCTTAAACAACTTCCCTGCGGAAAATGCAGGAACTCTGGTTGCCGGGATTTCCATCTTGTCGCCAGTTTTGGGATTGCGACCCTCGCGGGCCTTGCGTTCCCGCGACTCAAACGAGCCAAAACCGACCAGCGTCACCTTGTCGCCATCGGAGACAGCTTCCATGATTGCTTCGAGGGCCGCACTCAAAACAGCATCTGCCTGTTTTTTCGTCACGCTAGCCTTTTCCGCGACTGCATCAACCAATTCACCTTTGTTCATTGCGAACTCCTTCTGGATTTGCAAAATTACGTTAAACAGAGTTAGTTCAACTATTAGCTGTGAGTTATCAACTGGATTGAGGTGTGGATTGGGAGGTTTGGGTTGTTCCCGATTGCTCCCGTCCGCTTCCCCGAATCACAACTCCTGCTGAATACCAATTACCCTAGGATAATTGGTCAGAAAAGGAATTTTTGTTTCTAACTGCTGAAAACCCCACAGCATCTAATTTTCACTGCATTATTCTAAAGTCTTGCCGACCGTTATGGATCGGTGGAACCTTTAATTTATATGGAACTTGGTAATTTTTGTAATTAATCCCAAAATTTAGGTAAAAAAATACCACATTGGAGAGAAGATTTCTCGCCTCGGTGGATTTGAAAGCATAAAAAAAGAAGAAATAGAAGGAATAAAATGTAATTTGTCAAGGGCTAAAGGAAAAGTTTTTTCCTTCTTCCTTCTTTCTTTCCCATCTTTCTTTCCCCGGTGGGCAGGGCTGTTTCATTGTCCCGAAACCCGCCAGGGACTGAAGTCCCTGTCTCATAGCTGAAGTCGTCTGAAGACGACTGAAAGAGTGATTGATAGTCCTATAC
>NZ_JAUBTL010000057.1:0-41672 GCF_036702475.1 Microcoleus sp. D2_18a_B4 | reverse complement strand
AATGAGTTCTTTAGTCCTCTTGAGCGAGGACTTTCGCTTTGAGGCAGGGGTTTCAACCCCTGTCGGACTGTCGGACTGTCGGACTGTCGGACTCAGGGGAAAGAGCGTGGAAAGTTGACAGCAATGTCTTCTTCCACCGCCAGGGACTGAAGTCCCTGTCTCATAGCTGAAGTCGTCTGAAGACGACTGAAAGAGTGATTGATAGTCCTATACAAGAGGACTAATGAGTTCTTTAGTCCTCTTGAGCGAGGACTTTCGCTTTGAGGCAGGGGTTTCAACCCCTGTCGGACTGTCGGACTCAGGGGAAAGAGCGTGGAAAGTGGACAGCAATGCCTTCTTCCACCGCCAGGGACTGAAGTCCTTGTCTCATAGCTGAAGTCGGTTAAAACCGACTCAAATACTAATTTTTAGTCCTCTTGTAGAGGACTTTCGCTTTGAGGCAGGGGTTTCAACCCCTGTCGGACTGTCGGACTCAGGGGAAAGAGCGTGGAAAGTTGACAGCAAGGCATTTTTCCTTGGTTCCTACTGTCTCGGCTGCACGGGCTGACTGCGCTGCAACATTTGGCGCGCGTCGGGACTGATGTTGTTTTGGTAGCCAAAGTTCGATCGATCGCTATCATCCAAAATCTGCGGAGTCAGCAATACAATCAACTCCGCCCGCTGGTTGGTCTTATCGGTGCGCCTGAACAGCGAACCGATAATCGGCAAATCTCCCAAAATCGGAATCTTGTTCGCTATAGTCCGTTCTTCGTCGCGGATAATCCCCGAAACAATCAAAGTCTGACCGTCCCGCAGGCGAATTAGGCCCGATTGCAACGATCGCTCGCCCAGCAAAACGATACGATTGATGTTCTGGCCAGTCGAAAGGTCTTGAGTGCTGCCGGGTGTCCTGATAATCGGGTTCACCCGCAGAGAGACAAAGCCATTATCGTCAATCCGGTCGATCGCCACCCCTAACTGCAAACCCGCCCTGTCTTTGACGGCCGTCGTTGTTGTGGTACTTGTATTTCCGGTGCTCTGCGTTTGCTGTGTGATGTTAGTAATCACCTCATCAGTAATATTCACATTCGCCGTTTCCCCTTCTTGAACCACTAGAGTCGGATCTGTCAGGATTTTGCCATTGTTGCTGGTAATACTTGCCTGCAACGTAGACAGGAACCTCCTGGGATACTGGAACAGGGGGAATAAGGCGAAAGTTGCATCTCCCGCAGTTGGTGCCGTTCCTGGGTCGTAATCGCTAATTCCAACTCGCGTGGGGTCAGTGGTAATTGGGGAGATCGGCCGGAGGAACACACCTTTGCGGCCGTTCGCTGTCAACGGTACGATAAACCGGCCGTTCGGATCGAAGAAAGACTCCTGGTCTCCAAACGGAAGCCCGACGATCGGCCGATTAGTTATGCCGCTGGTAGCAAGATCCCTAGCGGGCGGATTGATGCCACCAAAATTGAGACTTGCCGCCCCGCCGTCATTGACAAAGAAACTGTTATTAATTCCGAAAGAGAAACTGCTGCTACTGTTATTTTCTCCCGTCAAGTTGATATCGATCACCTTGACGTTGACAGCCACTTGACGGCGGCGCAAATCTAGCTGTGTCAAGAAAGCCACAGCCATGTCAACTTTGCGCGGGTCTCCCACCAAAGTGATGGAATTGAGCCTAGAATCCGCCAGCACCGACAGTCCCCTCAGCAAGAGCGGGCCGGTGCCTTCCCTAGCGCCGATCGCCTTAATGTCGGGTTCCCTAATTTCTACATCCCGCGCCGCATTTCCCTGGCCCACGCTTTGAATCGTCACCCGAGTAATCGGCAGTTGAGTTTCCGCGCCTTGAGCGCTCAAAAAGTTAGCCGCATCCGTAGAGCGAACTTGATTGAGCCGCAAAGTCCGAATGATAATATTGCGCGAGTCGATCGGCAAGCTAGTCCCTACAAAAATCGTCCGCCCCTGGCGGTTAGCTTGCAGCCCGCTGAGCCGCAGCACGTAATTAAAGACATCTTGCACCGACTCATTTTCGATGTCCAAAGAAATCTTCGGCCCTTCATCTGAGCCGGAGGCTCCTGGCTGACCAGGCACTGCGGGCTGACCCGGTTGAGCAGGGGCCGCGCCACCTGTGAAAGCAATGTTCAAGCCAGCAGCGCGGGCCAGTAGAGCCAAAACGTCCCGGACTGGGGCATCCCGCAACACCAAGCGGGGGATGCGTTCTCCCGAACTCAGCTCAATATTTCCCACGCCAGGGGCGATGTTAGACACCGCGATATCTCCCAAGGGCGGCGCCACGGCCCGCGGCTGGAAAGGCGCTGCCTGATTTGTCTGGGATTGTATTTCGCTGGGGAGGGGGGGGCGATCGTTTCTGGTAACAGTAACTTCGGGATTTGGCAGCAGCACGCCTGGGTTCTGCGAGGTGCGGACTTGGGGAGTCGGCGGGGGAGCTGTTTGGCTCAGCGGCAGTCCCGGAGGCGGCGGAGGTGCAGTTTGGGCAGACTGTACTGTACCGCCCTGTCCGGCAACGCTAAGGACGATGCTTTGGCCTTGTCCCGGAACAATTTGTCCGTTGGGAACTCCGTTGGTGCCGGCTACCACAACGCGGATGCTGTTAGCCTCTACCTGGGTGATTTCTACGGAAGAAATTCCCGGAGCGGGGTTATCTTGACGGAAGCTGTTGCCTTGTGGCAAGCGGAGCTGGGTGTTGATAATTGTGGCTTGGTAAGTATTGCCGTTATTGATGGCGAAAACTTGCGGGCGATCGCCCTTTTCTGTAGCCAGGACAATATTTACGCCATTATTACCTTGACTTACTTGCACTCCTGTGACTTGAGTCGGCGCTGCCGAGACGGGGGCTTGCGCGATCAGAACTCCTGCAACGCTGCATAAGAGTCCTCCACTTAACCGTAGATGCTGTTTCACGTTCTCTCCTCAACTACAATTTGTATTTGTTGTTCGCAGTCTTTTGTCGCTAGCTGCTAAACTGACTAAAATATTCAAGGGTTCGAGCCTTTTTGAAGGAAGAAGTTATGGCCTTTTCGATTTTCTATTTTCGATTGGGAATAACTGATGACATCAGGGTTAGAAACTATCCTACAGCAATCCTCGCATCATTTGTGGATTTCTTACTCCCTCCCCTTTGTAAGGGGAGGGTTGGGGTGGGGGAAAAAATTTACGACTCGTACAAGGATTGCTATACAGTTCCATTACTTTGAGAAACTGGTATTAGAAGGAATTAGGTTTTAGAGCAAATTGTTGAGTGCCAGATAAAAAATAATTTGGTGGCATTCATACTTTTTTTACTTCTACCTTCAATCTTCCCATTTCAACCTTCTGCCTTCTGCCTTTCTTGTGAAAGAGCGAGTTGGGAACAATAGCTAATATCTATCAGCCCAACTACCGCTACTTAGCACCAGGACTCGGAGCCGGAGTTGGCGGTTTTTCTTCTTGCTTTAACGGCAGCAGCGCGTGCAATTCAAAAGCGGTTTTAATTTGAGTTGGCGGCTGCTCCACAGGAACTATTTTCCCTTTCAAAAAGTCAACTTGAATTGCCCCAGTTGATGGTAGCAATTCCGATCTCAAATTCTTCACTACCAACAGCGACTGCATCAACTCCAAGTTACGCATAAAATTGCGGGTTTGAGCGAAAGTGCCTTCAAACTCTACCTTAAATTTTTTGCGTCTGAGCTTGCCAGCCAGGGACGGCCCGAAGGAGGTATCTGCCAGAATATCAGGGTCTACAGTTCCCGGCGCGGCGGTTGCTGCTGGGGGCATATCCGGCTCAAATTTGGTAATTTTAGCCTTGAGGTCATCTCCTTGCACGCCGGCGTTGATTCTATTAACGAGTTGGGTCATGTCAAGCAAAAGCGTGTTGGCGCTGGCGTCGCTGGCAAACATTGCCGTCACGTTGGCCCGGCGCTGTTTTGCTTCTTCTTGCTTTGCTTCTGCTTCTGCCTTTTTTTGAATTTGAGTTTGCAATTGCTGTTGCGTTTGCTCGCTTTCCCTAAGTTTTTGCTTGAATGCGTCGCTTTTTTGGAATTCGGGAAGTACGAACTGGTAGCCGAGGCCGCCGGCAATAACGAGTCCGAGAACTGCGATGCCGATTGCTTGGACTTGGGGTGTCAGCTTAATGCCGAATATTTCCTGAGCCCCTGTCTCTTCTGCTTGTGCGCCGCTGGGAATAAACTGATTTGCTGTCATTGTTTTTTCACCTCTGGTTTTTGTGGTTCTAGCACTCCTTTTTCTTGAAGTGTTTCTATCCGTATTGCTAGGCCGTCTGCTTGCTTGCTTCGCAGCTCGGGGAGCAACTCGGAGGCCCCCGTCGGGCTGAGCGTCGTTTCAATTTTATATTCCACCACTTTCCGCAGTTTGGGAAGTTCTGTTACTCCTGCTGCACTTTGGTTCCGCAATTGTACTTGTGCCGGGTTGTCTTTTAAGGTCGCTGCTAGCAGTCTGGTGTCAGTATTGAGGAAGAAAGGAGAGCGCTGGACTAGCAACATAAAGTCGTTAACTTGAGCAAAGGTACTGGCTATCCCTGAAATTTGTACTTTTGCTGCCTGCTGCGGGACGACGGGCGGGGGGGGAGCGGCAGCCGGGGTAGGGCTGGCTGGGGACGGACTCGCCCCTGGGGACGGGCTGGCTGCGGGGGTGGCTGCGGGGGGTGGGGGTGCTGCTGCAACGGGGGAGGGAGGCGGGTCGATTTGCTCGATTTTGGCAATTTGCACTCCGGCGGGAGTGCGGACACTCAGGTCTTGCAGCATCGCCGACCAAGGTTTAATTTGGTCGAATACTCCGGCTAATGCTTTGTATTCGGCGGTAACTTGGTCGGTTTCGGCGTTGATGGCTTTGATGGTGTTGGCTTGAGTGTTTAGCTTGGCAAGTTCTTGGTCGATGGCTTCTTGTTTTTTGGTCAAGCTGGTATTTTCGTTAGTCGCCAACCACCAGGCGCCCATGACTGCGGCGTTGATGCCAAAGGCAAACAGCACTGCCCCATATATGGGCAGTTGGTCTTTTGCTCCACCGGAACTTTTTTTAGCTGGGCTTTTGGTTGCAACGGGTTTGTAGTCGGGACGGTCGTTGAGAAAATTAATATCTAGGCTGTACATGGCTTCACTCGATTTTATAGCAGAAGGAAGAAGGAAGAAGGCACAAGGTAGTAGGTAGTAGGTAGTAGGTAGAAGGTAGAAGGTAGAAGGAAAAAGTGATCTACCGCTTATGTTTCAGCAATTAAGAAGGTCCTAACAGTCTTGGCTGTTGCTATAGATTTAAATTGGAAATTTTAGATTTTAGACAGAACCCAAGATTGCTGGTACAAGTGAAGGATTTATTTAGGGAAGAAAGAAACAACTTTCTGCCTTCTACTGAAGGAAGGGGCTGCTTCTACCTCAGATATATTCTACCTTCTACCTTCTACCTTCTACCTTCTACCTTCTACCTCCAATATTCTACCTTCTGCTTTCTGCCTTCTTCTTTTGGAAGGGGTTTTTACCTAAAATTCTCAAATCTGTTTTTCTCTCATCTAAAACTGTTAGTTCACATAACCTCCCTTAGTCCTAAACCTAGGGCGACTCCTAAACCTGCTCGCTGTTCTGGGGTAATTTCTTGGCTGATTTCGAGTCCTAGGGTTTCGATGGGATCGACTTGAGATGCGGGCAAGCTTAATCTTTGCATAAAAAATTCGTCTAGTTTGCCGATCGCAGCTCCAGGGCCTGCTAACAGCAGTTGCGCTACTTCGAGTTCTTCGCTCTGATTGAGGTAAAAGTCTACTGATCGGCGCAGTTCGTCTGCTAGTTCTCCCAATACTTTAATCATCGCATTTGTTCCCGGATTGGCGTCTCCCGATGCGCCCATTGTATCTGTGACTGGCAGGGTCATGCCTTGCAGTTCGCTGGTGTCTCTGGTTGGCGGCAGGTTCATGGCTTGGTTGAGGGCGGTCTGGATTTGGTAGGTGCCGATCGGGATGGTACGGTTGAACTGAGGTATGCCGTCCACTACTATAGCTAACTCGGTGCTGTCAAATTCTATGGCGGTGAGAACTGCTGCTTCTTGGGAGGAAAATTGTTGCAGTTGGTCTTTGAGGGTGCGGATTAGGGCAAAGCTGGTTACTTCTAGTACGTCTATAACCAGTCCGGCTTCTTTGAAGGTTTCGATGTATGTGTCGGTAACTTCTCTGCGGGTTGCTACTAACACGACTTGCACTTTTTCTACTCCGTCGTCATCTACAAATAGGCCTATTTTTTGATAGTCTACGTCGGCGTCTTCTCTGGGAAACGGCAAGTAAAGTCCTGCTTCTGCGTTCATGTAATCCCGCAGTTCTTCTTCGTTGAGCTCTGCGGGAACTGGGATGAGGCGGATGACGGCTTCGCGGCCGGGAATGGCTGTGGCTACTCGCTTGGCTTTGATTTTGTTTTCGGCGAGGACGGCTTTTATTAGTTCTGCCATTCCTGGCGGATCGACTATTTGTCCTTCTTGTACTATGTCTTCGGGAACTTCTATTGAGGCTAGGATGCCTAATTTTAATGCCTGACCTTTCTTTTCGAGCTGAATGATGTTGATGCGGTCTGGGGCTATTTCGATCCCGATTCCTGGCTGGCGTTGGGAAAGTAGACCTTTGAAAAAGTTAACCATGTGATTGGGTCGCCGGTAATTGCTATTTTTTTCTTTTGTAGTTGGCCAGCCTGATTCAGCGCGCAGGCGTGTTGGAGGGTTGGTTTCCAACTGCCGCAAGAGTGCTGTAATCTCGGTATCCCGCCGTAGCTGCACAGCTCAGTCTGTGTTGCGCGATCGCTAGTTCCGATTTTATGCTATCCAATTTACTTGACAATAGCTATTCTGCGGAGAATGTCAATAAATTCCAGCTCGATCGACCGAAAACCTGCCGATTCTGCACAAAAACCGACTATCTCGCTCCTGAACCCAGGTACAAAACTCTGTTACTGACTCGATCGCGCTTGATTCGGGCGAGCGCTTTTTTGTCTGACGGTTCCCATAACTCTCAAATTTTATTCTATGAAACGTAAATCTTGGCAACTTTTTGCTGTTTTTGGGCTGGTGGGGCTGCTGCTGTCTGCGGTGGTGAGTTGCAGCAAGCCGGCTGTTAATTCCCAGGCAAATAATACGCAGGAAATCGAGTTCTGGACTATGCAGCTTCAACCTCAGTTTACTGAGTATTTCAACAAGACGATCGCCGGTTTTGAAGCCGAAAATCCGGGGGTGAAGGTGCGTTGGGTGGACGTTCCTTGGTCGGCGATGGAAAGCAAGATTTTGGGGGCTGTTTCGGCGAAAACTGCGCCGGATGTGGTGAACCTAAATCCCGATTTTGCTTCGCTGTTGGCGGGGCGCAATGCTTGGCTGGATTTGGATTCTCGAATTCCGCAACAAGTTCGTGAGATCTATCTCCCGAATATCTGGAAAGCTAGTGTACTCGACGGCAAGACTTTTGGCATTCCTTGGTATCTCACGACTGGGGTGACAATTTACAATACGGAGTTGTTGAAGAAGGCTGGAATTGCTAAGCCTCCTGCTACTTATGCCGAGTTGGCACAGGTTGCCAAGCAGGTGAAGGAGAAGACTGGTAAGTTTGCTTTTTTTGTGACTTTTGTGCCGGAAGATTCGGCGGAAGTTTTGCAATCTTTCGTGCAGATGGGTGTGCCTTTGGTTGATGCGAAAGGCAAGGCGGCTTTTAATACTGCTAAGGGCAAAGCTGTTTTTCAGTATTGGGTAGATTTGTACAAGGGCGGACTTTTGCCACAGGATGTTTTGGTGCAGGGACATCGCAGGGCGATCGAGCTTTATCAAGCTGGGGAAACTACTTTTTTAGCTTCCGGGCCTCAGTTTTTGAAGGCTATTGCTGAGAATGCGCCGAGTATTGGTGCTGTTTCGGCTGCTGCGCCTCAAATTACGGGGGAAACAGGCAAGAAGACTGTGGCGGTGATGAATTTGGTTGTGCCCCGCGACAGCAAGCGTCCTGATGATGCTGTCAAGTTTGCTTTGTACGTGACTAATTCTCAAAATCAGTTGGCTTTTGCTAAGGCTGCTAATGTTTTGCCTTCTACGGTTGAGGCTTTGCAGGACGATTATTTTAAGACAGTTTCTGCTGATGCTCCTGCTGCCGATCGAGCTCGCGTTGTTAGTGCTTCTGGGTTGAGTTCCGCCGAGCTATTGATTCCGCCTTTAAAGGATGTTAAGAAGCTGCAAAAGGCGATTTATGACAATTTGCAGGCGGCAATGTTGGATGAAAAGTCGGTAGACCAAGCTGTTGCTGATGCGGCTAAGGCTTGGGATCAAAGGTAGTTTTTAATTGAAGCTGGGGCGGGATTTTTTTTGATCTCGCCTCTTGCTTTTTTTTGCCACTTGACGTATTATTAAAGAATGGAAATCTGTGCCGCCATATATATATAAGCATATATAAGCTTTTAAGTTATTATCGAATGATGAAATTACCGCCTCTTCACAACGCGGAGTCGGAGGAGAACTCTGGATAAGTCAATATCGACTCTTGTAGAGGTAAATGTTTCTTTATAAGAACGATCGCTCATTCCAGAAACCGGGTTTCTTTATCCCGTGCGAGATCCTTTCTCAATTCAGCTTGATTGATGATTTGTAGGAATATAGCCTGAATTCCTCAAATATTCAGAAATTTGACTCGTGTTAAAATCAAAGCTCAGATCGGAATAGGATAAAATTCTTATGCCAGCAATGACACTCAAAGATTTAAACCAAGTTCAAACCCTGTTTTCCGAAGCGGGTTTAGATTACCAAATTGAACTAGAAGACGGGATAATTTCAGTTAGGGGGCCATCAGACATCGTATCCAGTGAAATCAGTAGCCGTCTCATCGCCTTTCTTTTCGCTTGGATAAATCCCCGTCGCTTGGGGAGAGTCTTTGACTCCGCAGGCGGTTTCATCATGCCGGATACGAATGTGAAAGCACCGGATGTTTCTTTTGTGCGCGCCGCCCGCTTGCGCCAAAGTCCGCGTTATTTTGGAGAACTTGTCCCCGATTTGGTGGTTGAGATTAAATCTCAGAGCGATCGCATTAAGCTTATAGAAACCAAGGTTTTGAAGTTTATAGAATTGGGTGCGATCGTCGGAATTCTGATCGATCCTGATGAAGAGACAGTGACTATTTATCGCTCTACAGGTGAACCGACTGTTTTAGGAAATGGCGATATCTTAACAGTAGCAGAACTTTTTCCCGGTTGGGAATTGCCCGTTTCAGAATTGTGGCCTCCTATCTTTACTGAGGAAGAAACACAAGGTTAAAGAAAAAAGAGCGCTCGCCCATTCTCCTTATCGAGCTTTTCCTTCATCGCGATCGCACTTCCAAATATTCATCAGCGGTGGAGATAAACGCTAATGAACTTGTCCAGCTAGCTCAATCGGTGAATCTTGATGAGTCAATCGATAGGCAGCACTTTCTTCCAGCAATTGTCGAATAAAATGGGGGCTGTGAGCGTTAATTGAATGTAACAGATTTCTATACAAGCGGCAGGCAACCTCATCATTCAAAATGCGACTGTGGAGTATTCTTGTCCAATCAGAGGCAACAACAATTAATTGTGGGATGACACGGATAAATGCTTGTAACTGCTGTTCCATTTCAAAAGATTCTAAAAAATGAATTAGGCTAAACATGACCTCCGGCTGTTGGCAGCGATCGTCTAAAATCAGATGTAAATCTGGTAAATGTTCACTCTCAGGATGCTTCGCGAATTCCGCTAAAGCATTTTCAAAAGCTGTTACTTCTTCAGTTGATCGCATTAATTTATTAGCGGCCAAAATGGTAATCCAGCTATTTTCCTTCATCAGCTATTTACTCCCTTTTCAAAAACGCCCAACCAAGCTAACTTATTTGACTGGATAACTTGCTGTAAGCTGCGCCTAATTTGTGGCGTGTAAAGTCCCTGACGGCGATAAATTGCTCGCGCATCGCTAATTTCTCTAGCTAGTGCTTCCCTTGGTAACAAGCTGAGATTCGGAGATTGTCCGTAAGAGATAGTCTGGCGATGACGACCTCCTTTACCGGGCAAAGGGTGTTCCATCATTATAGCAATACCCATTTCTCTGCTGTAACCAAGAACTTTTGCTGCCATGAATCCATTAGAAGGAATGTGATGTGGTGTCAGATTATCGCCTCTTCGTCCAGCTTTAAGCAGGTCTCCGTAACATCCAACTGCGCCTTCCCCTGGGAGAAGTCTGTTTGTATAATTAGCTATTTCTATTCTCCTATTCGCTGCTAACGGACATGATATTACGACAAGAAACCCAGTGTCTATGAAGCACCTCTTGCCAGTTTACCCGAATAATTCATCTTAAGGCAGGATGCGTTTAAGCTTGGGATTGTTGTTGTTGCAGAAAATAGCCGACGAGATAAAGCGAACCGCAAAGGATTGTTAGGTTGTCGCCTGTAACAGCAGCGTCTAAGGCCGTTGTTAAGTCGGGGAAGGCTTGACAGAGAGTTAATTCGGGACAGATAATTTGAGCTAGGGTGGCTAATTCTGCGGGGGATGATGAGTTTTGATCGGGTACGGGTACTAGGTAAAGTCGATCGCCCTTTTTGAGTAATGCTTTCAAAATATCATCGCAGTCTTTAGTCGCAAGAATGCCGATTACCCAGTTAATCGCTGACGGGTGATTGTTCAGGCGATCGACATATTCACGCAGGGCGATAGCGGCGGCGGGGTTGTGCGCGCCGTCAATTAATATGTTGCGGTTTTTCCAAGTTGTCTGCTGGAGTCTTCCGGGCCATTGGGTTTTGGCGATACCGTTTTCGATGGCGGTTGGGGAAATTTGCCATCCTTGGTTTTGGAGAGTTTGCAAAGTTGCGATCGCAATTGCTGAATTCATTAGTTGAATTTTTCCCAGCAGCGGCAATTGATATTTTATTTTAACCGCATTTTGATTTAACTGATATTCTGCGAATCCTTGTCCTAAATCTATTGCTGGTTTTACCCAAGTTGCCGGACAGTCTAATTCTTGAATGCGTTTTTCTACTACTATTCTAGCTGATTCTGGCAATTCTCCGATAACTGCCGGACATTTTGCTTTAAGAATTCCCGCTTTTTCCCCAGCAATATCCGCCACGGTGGGGCCGAGTATTTGCCAGTGTTCGAGACTGATAGAAGTAATGACGCTAGCGAGAGGTGTTTCGCAAACGTTAGTCGCGTCTAATCTACCGCCCAATCCAGTTTCTATGACTGCGATATCTGTTTTTTGTTCGGCGAAATACAGCCAAGCTGCGGCGGTGATTATTTCAAATTGAGTGGGAGTTTCGGTGTTGTTTTCGGTGGCGGCGACAACTCGTTCTAGACACTGTTGCAATTCTGTTGGGGAAATCGGTTTTTGGTTGATGCAAATTCTTTCTGTCCAATCGATTAGGTGCGGAGATGTGTAGCGTCCAACTCGATAGCCTGCTTCTGTTAGTACGGAAGATAGATAAGCGCAAACGGAACCTTTACCATTTGTGCCGGCAACGTGGATAATGGGTACTTGTTTGTGAGGGTTGTCTAGTTTTTGGAGAAGTTGTTTGATTCTTTCTAGGCCGAGGTGGACGCCGAAGTGTTGGTAGGATTGGAGGATGGAACTTGCATTCATTAAGGATATCTGCTATGATTAGGCCGGGTTAAATGAGGGCTTCTAATTTTTATAACAGATGACGAATATACTGCAAGCGATCGCTACAATTATTAATAATCCTAGACCTGACTTACTCAGCTATTATAAAAGCCAAAGCAATAATAGAATTAATGCTCTGGGTGATGCCCTCGAGTATTTTGTCAAGGATGCTTTTGCCAATACTATAGATGAACCGGAACTCAGCAATAAAGAAAAAAAGTACAAGGAACTATTTTCTTGGAGTGGCAATCAGAATACTTTTCCAGATTTTATGATCAGAAATGGCGATGCTATAGAAGTCAAGAAAATACAAAGTTCCGGCGGTGATATTAATTTAAATAGTTCCTACCCCAAATCAAAATTATTTTCTAACGATCCACAAATTTCCTCAAAGTGTCGTAATTGTGAAACATGGATAGAGAAAGATATTGTGTATGCAATTGGAGTCACCAGTGCCGGCAAGACAAAACAAACTCTGAAAAGGCTGTGGCTTATTTATGGTGACTGCTATGCTGCTAGTAAAGAATATTATGAACGGATTAGAGTTCAAATAGCTACTGGGATTAAGGCAATTCACGATGTCGAATTTACCACAACAGCAGAACTAGGGAAAGTTAAGAAAGTAGACCCATTAGGTATAACTCACTTAAGAATTAGAGGAATGTGGCACATAAATAATCCTGCGAAAGTTTTTGATAATATAAATACAGGATACGACCGCCAGACAACTTTTCCGATAATAGCCATAATGAAGGAAAATAAATATTCTTCTTTTCCACCTGACAGCAAAACAATGATCGAATCCATATCACGTCCAGGATTTAATATTAATACTCAGCAGATTAAATGTCCCGATAATCCTGTAGACTTTATACCTGCTAAAATTATTACTTACAATATCTAACACTAAAGGTAAAAGCATTATGAATATCATATCTCTGTTTGCAGGCTGTGGCGGGTTGGATTTGGGTTTTCGACAAGCAGGATTTAATATTGTTTGGGCGAATGAACACGATCGCACTATTTGGGATACTTATGAATATAACCATCCTGGCACTCCACTAGACAAGAGAGATATTAGAAACATTAAATCTGAGGAAATACCCAACTGCATAGGGATAATAGGTGGACCACCTTGCCAAAGCTGGAGTGAGGCAGGCGCTCAAAGAGGTATTAATGACAGTCGGGGTCAGCTATTCTACGACTACATTAGAATTGTACAAGAAAAACAACCCTTGTTTTTTCTTGCTGAAAATGTGAGTGGCATATTAGCAGCAAAGCACAAACAGGCTTTCGCTAATATCTTATCGCAGTTTAAAGATATAGGATATCAAATTACATACAAATTACTGAATGCTAAAGACTTTGAAGTTCCTCAAGATCGTGAAAGAGTAATCATCATTGGCTACCATGAAAAAATGAATGCTTTTTTTGAGTTTCCCGAAGCGAGAAGTAAAATTTTAAGTCTTAGGGATGTTATCGAGGATTTGGCATCTATAGAACCCTTAAAAATTACATATAAGGAGACATCAAAAGACTCTCACCTTAAAGTTCCCAACCATGAATATCTAGATACGGGATTTTCTAGTATGTATATGTCCCGAAATAGAGTCAGGAGTTGGTTAGAACCTTCTTTTACAATCCAGGCTAGTGGCAGACACGCACCTCTTCACCCTCAATCTAGCAAAATGATTGTCGTTGGCAAAGACAAACGCATTTTCGACCCTAATTCGCCTGTGCCTTACCGCAGGCTTTCTGTGAGAGAATGTGCGAGAATACAGACGTTCCCGGATGACTTTCTTTTGAAGTATCAAAATATTATTGATGGCTACAAGATGGTTGGAAATGCCGTGCCTGTTAATTTAGCGCGGGTACTAGCAAGCAAAATACATGAAGATATTAAAGAATATCAAAAATCGGGTTTGAGGAGAATTAAAAATCAAGCTGAATATCCGATTCAGTTAAGTTTATTAGGCTCTGAATGGGAAATCACGGCTGAGGGAAAGAAAAAACATTTTGCCAAAATAAATAATCAAAAACATCACACTTCTAGTTTTGGCAAGCATTCCAATGAAACTGAATGTCCACTCCAGTTAAATTTACTAGGATCTGAATGGGAATTCACGTCTGACGCAAAAAATAAATCTCTGGCACCAGCAAAATCTTAGGCTGCATTGACTCAGGCTATTTTGATATGTTATTTGAATTTTGTTAACTCGCCGAGATTTTGCCCAATCGCATTTGTCCCGCGAATATGAGACAAGGGAGAACCTCCGTACAAAAAGCTATTCAAACTAACTTGATAATTTTGCTGAACTGCTAAATCCAACCACAAATTGTTAATCGCATCTCCCGGTTTGTAGTCGGGAATGTTGTGCTGGTAGTAAGGAAAACTGTCTATACAAGTATTAAAAAAGTTCTTGCGCCCGCAATGCTTTAAATACTGATATCGCGGTTTGAATTCTGTTTGATTCTCCAATACTGTATATATAGTATCTGCGAGAGATTCCGGGTCAAATTTGGCGTAAAGACCCGCACCTTCGGGGAAAACTGGCGAGTTTCCTCTGGCGTATTGGTTGAATTCTTCAAAACAAATTACTGGTACGTTACAACTCATTGCTTCGGTAATGCCCCGGTTTTTTCCTTCGAGGAGGGAACCGAGGACGAATGCTTGTGCTCGCGAATAATATGTGGGGATTTCGCTGTAGTAGTCTACTCTTGGCACTAAGTTAATGTAGTCGGAGGGATTGGTTAAAATTTCCTCGACTTGTCGCCATTCTTTTAATGCGTACTCGTCGAGAGTTTTCAGGTTGCTAGCATCAAATTCGTGGCCGGTGACTACTGTTAATTTAATCGGTTTTTGCGGATATTTTTTGCGGTAAACTTTTAAGGCTTTGGCTATGATTGGCAAATTTTTTTCTTCGGAAATTCTGGCGACGGCTAGCAAGTCGATGTCTTTGGCGGGGACGTTGCGCGGGGAAATTAAGTATTCGTTGATAAAGTCCGTGTCTTGCAGTGGTATGATTGGTTTGTGGGCGCGATCGGGATAAGTTTCGCGAAACCACTTTTCTCGCTGTGGGTTTTTGTATAAACTGGAGTAGGCGTCAGCTATGGGGGCCCAGGAGTAGGAGATTCCGGGGGAATAGGTGAAGGAGAAAAATACTGAGGAAAGTTGGGGAAATAGTTTGTTTATTAGTTCGACTCCTTCGCTGAAGTAAATTCCTTTGATGAAACGCCCTTCGTAAAACAGTGGGGGAAGCAAGACGTAGAAACTGACGGTATCGAAGCGGTGAGGTTGGTCTTCAAATATCTCCCAGCTAAAGGCGTCTAAGTCTGCATAAATTTCGGCGATGGGTTTGTTGATGTGGGGGTTGCGTAAATATGGTTTTTGTCGATCGTAGTTTCCGCGTACCATATAATTCTGAGTTTGAGTATCTAGCTTTTTTTATTTAACCGCAGAGGGCGCAGAGGGCGCAGAGAAGAAGAGAAGAGAGTTATTCACAATTCATCTAAGGGTTGTTCTAGTGATTCATTGTCGCCTATTGTGAGGGCGAGTTGGTAGATTTGGCGGCGGGGGAGGGATGTTTGTTGCGCTAGCTGGCGGCTGGCTTGGGAACGACTTATGCCTTCTGCAATTAATGTTTGCAATTCTGCTTTAATTGCGTCTTCGGAAAATATTGGGGCGGCTGTTTGGATGCCGGCTATTACGAGGGTAAATTCTCCCTGGGGTTCGCGATTGGTGTAAAGCTCGATCGCACTTTCTATACTACCACGCCAAAACTCTTCGTGCATTTTAGTTAATTCTCTCGCCAGCACAATCTGTCTGTCGCTTCCCAAACTATTTGCTAAATCTTGTAAAGTTTGCCGCAATCGGTGGGGAGATTCGTATAATATTATAGTGCGGGATTCTATTTGCAAAGCTTCTAAACTTTGTTGGCGTTCTTGACCTTTCACGGGTAAGAAACCTTCAAATACAAATCTCTCTGTGGGTAATCCTGATGCAGTTATGCCAACAATGCAGGCGGTTGGGCCGGGAATCGGAATAATGTTAATATTAGCATCGGTGCAGGCTTTGACTAACTCGTATCCGGGGTCAGAAATTCCCGGCATTCCGGCATCTGTCACGAGGGCGATATCTTTGCCTAAATGCAGTTTGTCGATGAGTTCGGGGAGTCGCTGGTGTTGGTTATGTTCGTGATAGCTGATTTGGGGGGTTTTGATTTGAAAATGGTGCAAAAGTTTGCCTGTATGGCGGGTATCTTCGGCGGCGATGAAGTCTACTGTTTGCAAGATTTTGATGGCGCGAAATGTCATGTCTTCGAGGTTGCCGATCGGGGTTCCTACGATGTAAAGTGTTCCTGTATTGGGATTTGCTTGCATTTTGATATTTTGAAGTTTTTAACCGCAGATAGGACACGGGCGGGACGCCCATGCCACAGGCCAATGCCACACATTTAAGAAGATATGAAAACCGGATTGTTTTTGGGATTGGCGACTTTAGATTTAATTTATTTGGCCGGGAAGCCTCCGGGTAAAAATCAGAAAGTTGTTGCTTCTGATTGTACCATTGCTGCGGGCGGGCCGGCGGCAAATGCTGCGGTCACTTTTAGCTATTTGGGGAATGCGGCGGTATGGGCTGGGGTTTTGGGCACTCACGCGATCGCCCAATTAATTCGTGCAGACTTAGCGGAGTATAATGTCAGGATAATTGATTTGGCACCAGGGCGATCGCACTCGCCGCCAGTTTCCTCGATTATTGTAACTGAAGCAACGGGCGATCGATCGGTAATTTCCATCAATGCTACGAAATCGCAAGTTGACAGTCAAACAATTAACCCGGATCTTTTAACATCAGTTAATATTGTACTGCTTGACGGACATCAAATCGCAGCTAGCACAGAAATTGCTCAACTTGCCAAGTCAAAAAACATTCCCATTGTCCTCGACGGCGGCAGTTGGAAACCCGGATTAGAGGAAATATTGCCTTTCGTTGAATGGGCTGTATGTTCGGATAACTTTCATCCGCCCAACTGCGACAATTCCGAACAAGTCTTTGCTTACCTGTCAGCAGCAGGAATTTCCCATATTGCCATCACTCGCGGCGAAAAATCAATTTTATACCTCAGCAATGGCAGTTACGGCAGTATAGAAATACCTCCAATTCAAGCCACAGACACTTTAGGCGCCGGCGACATCTTTCACGGCGCTTTCTGTCACTACATTTTGCAAAATAACAACTTTACAGATACTCTCACCGCCGCAGCTAAAATCGCTTCCCATTCCTGCAAAAACTTCGGAACCCGCGACTGGATGAATAAGAGTTAATTTTAATTAAAAATTAACTCAACTCTCCGGTTAAAACCGCTCAAAGCTAGAAAACTTGAACTGGCAACACCTGTTAAGTTAAAATCCTAATAACAACCTTGACAAAAATTGTCAACTCCTTCCCTCTCTTCCTTCGCGCCCTTTGCGCCTTCGCGGTTCGTTAAAATTGCTATATTAGTAAAACAACCTCAAATCAAACCAAACAGTCCCAAAACAACATACCCGAATCATGTCTGACACCCAACCCCTAACTATCACCCTTCCCCCTTTGCGGATTACCCTAACAGAACAACAGCAAGTTAACCTAGAATGGCTGACACAAAACTTGCCAAATCTACTCACCCCAAGCAAACAAGAAGTCCCCGACAATATGAAACAGTGGGTGGCGGCCAACAAATTATTAAATCAACCCGACGCCGAAATCATTCAAGCCCTAATAAATACCGGCATAGATGCGGAAACAGCCACCGCAGAAGTTAGGGAAATATCCTCTCATCCTTACTTCCAAGCAGGTAGCCATTACGTGCAGTTATTGCAGAAATTAGAATCGCATCTCAGGATTAACAATCAATTAGCTGCATTGTCTTCCAAATTTGGCACAATCGAACGCAAAAGCAGCCTTTCCAGAGAGTATTTTCTCGAAAATTACTACGCCAAAAATACTCCAGTAATTATTACCAATATCATGCACAACTGGAAAGCCTTGCAGTTGTGGACGCCGGAGTATTTACAAGAAAAATATGGCGATGCAGAGGTACAAATTCAAGCCAACCGCAATTCCGACCCGAATTACGAAATCAAGATAGAAAATCACAAAAAAATTGTTTTGTTCCGCAAATATGTAGACATGGTGGTCAAGGGCGGGCCTAGCAACGATTACTACATGGTTGCTAACAACCAAACTCTGGAAAGAGAGGAATTTAAACCCCTATTCAACGACATTGAAATTTTCCCAGAATACCTCAATCCAACGGATACAAAAGGCCGAGTTTTCTTTTGGTTCGGGCCGAAAGGCACGATTACGCCGCTACACCACGACCCAGTTAATTTAATTTTAGCTCAAGTGTCTGGTCGCAAACTAATTAAATTGATTTCTCCGCAGCAAACACCTCTGCTTTATAATCACGTAGGAGTTTTCAGCAAGGTGGACGGCGAAAATCCAGATTATGACAAATACCCGCTTTACAGAGATGCGAAAATTATTGAAGTAATTTTGGAACCGGGAGAAGCTATTTTTATTCCTGTCGGTTGGTGGCACCATGTAAAATCATTGGAGGTTAGTATTTCGGTTTCGTTTACTAACTTTGTGTTTCCTAATTATTATGAATGGAAATATCCTCATATTAATTGGTAATCTCTCGTTACTAGGCTCTGCCTGGTAATACCAATTTAATGTGAAGTTGCATATATTTCGATCCCCCTAAATCCCCCTTAATAAGGGGGACTTTGACGACCAAGCTCTTGTCCCCCCCTTATTAAGGGGGGTTAGGGGGGATCAGATTCTATGCAGCCTCATATAAAATTGGTATAACGCATATAAGCGAGGCTCTGCCTCCGATTCTACTAATAGGAAAAGGAAAGCTCTGCGCCTGATTTTGCCAACAGGAAGAAGGAGGCAGAGCCTCCGAATAGGCATTCCCAGGCAGAGCCTGGGAACGAGTAACGAGTAAGGGGCGGGCACGGGGGCACCGCCCCTACAGAAGTCTGGGTTAATCGGCGTTTATCTGCGGTTCAAAAAAAAGAAATTCATGAAAACTCTCGAAGAAATCAGTGAAATTGCCCGATCGATCGCCTGGAGTGCATCAGATATCCTACAATCCTATTATCGGCAGGATTCCAACACTCCTAACCTCGACATCCAAGAGAAAAAAGATGGCCCCGTCACCGCCGCCGATGTCGCTGTCAACTCTTACATTCTCGACGAATTGCAGTCGGCTTTAGGGAATGCAGAATTTGGCTATCTCAGCGAAGAAACTTACAAATCTTATTTAGAAAAAAACGGTCAAATTCCGTTACCTCAAAGTTGGGTTTGGATTATTGACCCTTTGGATGGAACGCGAGATTTTATTGACAGGACAGGTGAATTTGCAGTTCACATTGCTTTAGCGTTCGAGGGAAGACCGGTATTGGCAGTTGTGGCTTGGCCCCAACAACAAAAGATTTATTACGCAATCCGCGATGCGGGTGCTTTTATGGAAAGTCGGGACGGTTCTACGGTCAAATTGCAGGTTTCGGCGCGAAATATAGTGGCAGATTTATCTATAGTAACCAGCCGCAGTCACCGGGGCGATCGCTTTAATCAATTGTTACAAAAGCTGCCTTGTCAAAATCAAATAGCTGTCGGTAGTATCGGCTGTAAAATTGCGACAATTGTCGAACAAAAGGCTGATGTTTATATTGCGCTTTCGGGAAAGTCTGCACCGAAAGATTGGGATTTAGCGGCACCGGAATTAATTTTGACTGAAGCGGGCGGTCAATTTACTCGTTTTGACGGTTCTGCTTTGCAATATAACCGGGGAGATGTGAGTCAGTGGGGGGGATTGTTGGCGAGTAACGGTTGCTGTCACGCTGCTTTGTGCGGGCAAGCTGATGAGATTTTAGCGGGGATAGATGCGAGTTTGAAGTAAGTCCGCGCGTGCGAAGCTATCCCGTAGGGAATCGCCTGTAAAGATGGTAACGAATAAGTTTTAGGGGCGGGTTTTACGAGAAATAATTGCCTAAAACCAATTATTTCGTAAACCCGCCCCCACCCTTGCGCGAAAGTCCGCTAGGGCTTGAAACGAACGGCCCAACTTGAGCGCAGATATCTATCAAAAATCCCGCTCTTAATATTTCAGTATAATGACACTTGCTATTAAATTGTTTTTGTGTTATTTCCTCCACCTCGCCTTGGCTAATCCGTAATATTACTTAATAAAATCCCCCAAGTTTATCAAAACTTTAAATAAAAAGGTGTTTATAAAGAAAACTTTATATAGATTTTCTTAAAAAACAGTTATGGTTACTACAACCTTCAGAAAGTGTTTCGGATGCAAGTCGCGAAACAGGGGAATCCTTGTCTTTTTTTAGCTATTAGTAGGTGCAGTATGCCAAATTTAAATAATCAAGTTTCACCAAGTGCGATCGCCTTTATCGACACTCAAGTAGAAAATTACCAAAGTTTAGTCGCTGGGGTAAAACCGGGTACGGAAGTAGTCGTTTTGGATGGGAACCGGGATGCGATCGACCAAATTACTCAAATTTTAGCTCTTCGTACCAATATTGACAGCATTCACATTGTTTCTCACGGTGCTCCCGGCAGCTTGCAATTGGGCGACGGTAGCTTGAGTTTAGATGATATAGAGTGCGATCGGGATTCTCTACAGCAATGGTTTTCGCCACAAACCGACTCAAGGAGCAAAAATCGACCGAATATCCTGCTGTACGGGTGTTCCGTAGCAGCAGGCGAGACAGGTAAAGCATTTGTCAAACGCTTGAGTGAGTTAACCGGCGCGTCGGTTGCGGCTTCCCAAAACCTCACCGGAAGTGTAGCAAAGGGCGGCGACTGGGAACTGGAAGTCAGAACTGGGGAAATAGAAACGCCGCTGGTATTTGAAGCCGAAGTATTAGCAGGTTACGAGTATGTTCTGTCTACTTTTGCTGCTGCGACTAACTTTCCCATAACATACAGTCTCCGTAAAGTTGCCAGTGGCGATTTTAACAAAGACGGCAACCTTGACCTAGCCTTTGCCAGCACTGGAGTTAATCGCAACGTCTCGATCGCATTGGGAAATGGCACTGGCCAATTTAGCGCTGCCACTAATCTTAACACCAGCCCGCCGACCGGGCTCAATACGTGGTCTGTCGCTGTAGGCGACTTTAACAAAGACGGTAATTCTGACTTGGTTACGGCTAATAATGCGACTAACAACGTTTCTCTCCTGTTAGGGAATGGTAATGGCACTTTTGGTGCAGCCACCTACTTTGGTGTGGGGTCAAGCCCCTATACCGTCGCTGTGGCAGACTTCAACGGGGACGGCAATTCAGATTTAGCTACAGCCAATAGAACCTCTAACAACGTCTCCATCTTGCGGGGTAATGGTAATGGTACTTTTGGCGCAGCTACTAATTTGAGCGTGGGGTCAACTCCCTATTTTGTGGTTGTCGGCGACTTTAACAAAGATGGCAAGTCAGACTTAGCGACAGCGAACTCGGGTTCTAACAGCGTATCCATCCTGTTGCAGAATGCTAATGGCACTTTCGCCCCCGCCACTAACTTTACCGTTGGAAATCGCCCTAATTACATTGCTTTAGGAGACTTTAACGGAGACAAAAATCCTGACTTAGCAACCAGCAATGAAGGCTCAAACAACGTATCAATACTGTTAGGAAATGGCACGGGAAGCTTTAGTGCAGCTACCAACTTTAGCGTTGGATCACAACCCCTTGCTATTGCTAGGGGTGACTTCAATGCCGATGGAAAAGTCGATTTAGCCACAGCCAACAATTCATCGAACAATGTCTCCGTCTTGTTTGGAAGTGGCAATGGCAGCTTTGGCACTGCCACTAATTTTGTTGTGGGAGGCAATCCCCAAGGTATTGTTGTAGGTGATTATAACAAAGATGGCTTATCTGATGTAGCTACGGCGAACTTTGGCGGTCAAAACACCTCAATTCTGCTGAATACATCTCCGGTGGTAAATTTCGGTGCGGCAACTTACAGCGCCACAGAAGGAACCGCAGACACGGTAGTTAATATTCCCGTCACTCTCAGCCGCACTCCTGACGCTGCTGTAACAGTGCCAATTGTCATCGACCCCAGCAGCACAGCCACCCCTAATTCAGACTACACCCTTTCCCCTACCTCGATTACATTCCCCGCAGGTGCAACTGGTACCGCACTCACCCAGAATGTTGCAGTTACTATCAAACCTGACAATCTCGCTGAAAACGCCGAAACCGCAATTCTCAACTTGGGCACAATCGCCGGTGGCGTTGCCGGTGTCGGTAGAACAAAAAAAACAACATTAACTATTGCAGCCAACAGTCTACCTTCAAGCCTGAGTCCGTACCAAATCAACCTCAAAACAGGCACAATTACTGGTGGGCCAAACCAGTTTATTTCTCTAGTCAATACCCCTACCGACTCAAACGCAGACAGTTGGTTAGAAGCGGTAGCCAAAATCAATTTTAGCGGCAACATCAAAAAAGCAAAATTTATCGTTGAATACGACAAAATCCCCTCAGGATGGACGGTAAATATCGGCGACTCTGTGTCAAACGACGGCTATGGAGGGGATTCAGGCAATCAAAGCCGCGATGCCGAGATGCAGATTGTTAACGGGGGTATGGCAGTTTTCGGGAATGAGTACAATACACCCCCTGGCGCACAACTTACCGGAGGAAATGTGCCTAACTTGGTCACCAACGGTTCCCGCCTCGAGTTAGAAGTCAGCAACGAAAAAATTGCGTGGGATAACAAAAGCGGACTACAAGGTAGCTTGAATTCGCCGCCGTATCTTTACGCCCTCAACGGTCAAGCTGATGCTAGTGGGCCTGTCAATTCGGATATTTACGCCGGATTTAACAGGGTGATGACTGGGCGTGGCGATCGCATCGGATCAGGTGCTAGCAAGGTGACAATTCTGCTTAATCCGATCAACTACGCAATTAGTCCTGGTACTGCAACCGTTACTGAAGGCAACACTGGCAGAACTGCGATCACGTTTACTGTTACCCGCACCGGTTCCACTGAGTTGAGAAGTAGCGTCAATTATACGATCGCCGGAACTGCTAGCAACGTCAGGGACTACAACAACATCCGCGGCACATCCGGTGCCAATAGCGCGAGTGGTCCGATTAATTTTGCAGCGGGCGAGACATCGAAAACCATTACTCTTGATGTTTTAGGCGATACCGCGATCGAACCCAATGAAACCATTAATGTTAGGCTGTCAAATCCCTCTGGATTAAATTCTACACCGACAATTACCACTGCTACCGCTACCACAACTATTACTAATGATGACCAAGCTGGCTTGACAGTTAACCCAATCTCCGGATTAACTACAACAAATGTTGCCGAGGGAACAGTTTCGGCTAATAGTTTAACTTTCACTCCGGCTAACTCGAATTCACCGCAGCAGGTGACAGTAACTGCTGTCTCCAACCCAAAAGGTAGCGACCCTTTGCTCGGAAGTAGTAGTGATGATACCTTGTTGGCCAGCAGCGGTGCTGACATTTTGAATGGGGGTGATGGTGATGATATTCTTTACGGAGGTAAGGGAGATGATTTGCTGAATGGCGGTTTGGGAATGGATACTTTGACAGGAGGAATGGGAGTCGATAAATTCCTACTCTTTACCAATTCCGGTACTGATACGATTACCGATTTTGAAGTCGGTAAAGACTTGTTAGTATTGGGGAACGGACTGAGTTTCTCGCAATTGACAATTGCTGAAGATAGCGGTGCAACATTAATCCGGTTTGCACAAACAGGGGAGATTTTAGCCTCTCTCACCGGAGTTTCTGCTAGCAGTATTAGTGCAGTTAATTTCGGATTGATTTAAGAGCGAGTTCGGGTTGATTACGCAGATTTCGGCATTCCGAGAAAATCCTGAGTCTCATAGTACGACAGGGGTTTTTAACCCCTGTCTCATAGCTAATATCAAATCCGGTAGCATCGTCGGGCGTAAAATCCAGTCAACTGTCAACCACGGACGGTGCAACCGGAAGTCATATAATTCATCTGCGTTAATCTGTGTTTATCTGCCTGTATCTGCGGCTTTAAAAAGATAATTTCTCGGGTCGCAGATAACAATGGATTGACGCTGATTCACGCAGAGGTCGAGAATAGAGATAGGAATAATTCCGATGCTAACAGATTTGATATAAAGTGCTCTAGCATCGAACTGACCCAAAATCCGGGTTAAATACTCGTGTTTTCACTCCGCGTCGGCGGATGAGAGTTTGACTATTAAGCGGTTTCAACCGCCGAATAATCAAGGGAATAAAACCCGATTTAACCTAACATTCCAAATCAGCACCGCTGATATCGCATTCCCGGTAACTGCGAAACTAATCCCAACAATTCCAACTGCAAAAGTATACTAGAAACTGTTCCCGCTTCTAATCCAGACGCTTCCACAATTACATCAAAAGAAATCGGCCCAGATACGATCGCACTTAACACCTTAGCCAATTCCGGCTCCAACGGCGGCCCTTGCTTCTCAACCGTCGGATTTGGGGGAAATAGCGACAACTGCTCGGCTCTATCCAATTTTGGCATAGCTCCGAGCATTTCCAACAACCTGTCTTCGCTTAAAAGTCGATCGCGACCAGGCAGAATCGGATGAGCACCTTTACTCAGCAACTCCAAACACCCAAACGAACGCTCATCATCCAATCTTGCCGTCAAAACATATACATCCCGGCAAAAATCATTAGCTTGATAAGCAGTAATTAAAGCACCCGATTTGTGCGGAGCTTCTATCACGATTGTAGCGCGGCTTAAGCCAGCAATTATGCGATTTCGGCGGGGAAAATTAGTTTTATTCGGTTGAGTGCCCGCCGGATATTCACTAATTACCAATCCCTGCTGCAAAATGCGATCGCACAACCTCTCATTTTGTTTAGGATATACAATATCTACCCCCGTCCCCACTACTGCGAAAGTCCTTCCTCCCGCCTCCAAACAGCCTGTATGAGCCTCTGTATCAATGCCCGCCGCCAATCCCGAAACCACAGTAAAATCACTTTTAGCCAAAGCCGTACTAATTTTCCGAGTCCACCTTCTGCCGTATTCCGAAGGGCTGCGAGTACCAACAATTGCCACCGTCGGCGTAATTCCTTGATTCTCTTTGCGATCGACATTACCACGATAGTACAACACTGGTGGCGGATTGGGAATTTCCAATAATAAGCGGGGATAATCTGGATCTGCGGGCGTCCAAAAACAGGGATTTTTTATAAGATGTTTGGCGATAAATTCTTCAGGATTAAGTTTAGTTCGTTCTTGCACAATGGTTTCAATTATCTGCTTGCCAAACCCTTCGATTCGCATTAAATCTACTGATTTTGCCGTCCAAGCTTCTGCCAAACTCTTGAAATTTTGGTGCAATCTCTGCAACAAAATCGGCCCTATACCGTTAATCTGCGACCATGCCAACCAGTAAGCGCGTTCTTCTAGCAACGAGTTACCCTCAACTTATCTGAGAATAATTTTATCATTTTTGGTTAAATATAGTAGGGAAACGGCACTGCCGTCTCCTGTATTCCTTGGGTAGGGAAATGGCACTGCCCTGTCCTGTATTTTCACAGATGTCCGGGTAGGGAAACGGCACTGCCGTGTTCTGTATTTCCACGGATTTAAAACTGTTATATAAATATTTTTTTACGAACCGCGAAGGCGCTAAGAACGCGAAGGGAATTAAGAGAAAGATTGACAATTACTGGCTAGGTTTTCCAATCTACGAAACGGGCGTAAATATAAGCAATAATTTCTCCGATTACAGTCCGAAAACCTTCGCTGGATTTCCACCATTCTTGGGAATTGTAATCTTGCGGTTCCGCCGCTATAATCCCGACTTTTATCTCAGGATTCAGCACTTCTTTGAAAACAATCCAACTTCTGCGGGCGTGAGGGCCAAAAGAATAAAGATTAATTGAGTCAACTTTTATGGCAGAAGCAGCCAGCCAATCCCGAAGTGCGATCGCAGAAGCAGCAGTGCGGTGTTTGACAACACTCGCTGCTGGTACTGCTACTACTTTGTTTTTATCAAATCCTAGCGCAATACAAGTCGCGGCAGTTAGTGCAGCATAATTTTTATATTCAGCGAGATAGTAGCCTTTACTTAAAGGAACTCCTGTGGTAATTAATTGGCGGTATTCGCCTTTTTTGAATTCGGCGATCGCACTTTCGATCGCATAATCCGGCAACCAGCCTTCGACAACCAATATATCTGCTTTAAGCGGCGCATTTACCGCCAAAAACGGATGGATATTTGTGAGAATTAAGATCATTGCAATTATTAATCCCATCAGAGCAATTACCCAACCTTCCCTGGTAACTGCCCACATTTCTCGGCGGCGGATTAGACGAATTCTCATTTTAACTCGATCTAGATGTTTTCGGGTATGGAGGCAGATTCGGCGAGACTGGGGAAGAGGGAAATACTGGGAAAGTGATAGAATTTCCCAATGCCCAATGCCCCATTCCCAATGCCCCATTCCCAAATTATTGGTGTTTCAGATACTCAAAAACGCTTTTATCCCCGATATCCTGCGGCATCGGTTGAAAAAACTTGCGTACAGCAAAGATGATAAACAAAGCCGCCCAAACTGCCAGCAAAAATTGTTCATTTTCGGCTGACAAAAACCCGAAAATATGTCCTAAAATTAAGAGAGGAACTCCCGGAGTCAAAAACTTAGTTTCGAGGCGATTAAAGCAGAATGCTTCCTTAAAATAAATGCCATTTAAGGCTGCAAAAGTAAAGCCAATTCCCCACAACGTGGCGGGATGTTCGTACACTGCTAAAGCTAGAGGTTGGCTGCTTTGTAGGGCGACAAACAATGCTGCCGCGCCGCCGATCGCCCAAAACGCCTGTAGTGTGCGGTGCAGCGCAATCATGTAAATGTGAATAGTTGCCAAGCTGACGCCTAAAGCTATCCAGAAACAAGCAAAAACAGGCGTTACAGCTTGGATTGCCATCGGGTTGTCGCCCTGTTGTAGCACCAGAGTAGCGCCGATCGCAAAACACAGCGCCGCCACCCCCAATCCAGCGCGGTAAATCAACACTCCCGTGCGATCGTTTTGAGTAATCGTAAACTCGCCGAATTGTCCTTGATAGACTGGCGATTCATCAGGTGATTTCAGTAGTTGCATTACAGATTCCTCCTATCAGACACGAATGTACTTCTGCCAAGATATACTTTATTGATAAACCGATCCAGCGAGACCGAGCGATGCCTAAATTTAACAAGCCTAAAGTTAACCAGCCTAAAGTTAACAAGTCTAAAGTTAACAAGTCTAAAGTGGACGATCGCCCAGATCAAAGCCAATCCCTTTCTTCACAATCCGAACTTCCTCCAGTTCAGCTTGATGAAACCATTGTAGCAGGCAGAAGACCGAAACCGGTCAACGACTTTCAGAGCCTGCTGGAGGAATTATCCGAATTGAGAGCGGGGTTCGATCCAGAAATGTTAGCGCATCTCGATAAAAATATCCCATTTAATACCCAGCAATTTGAAAATAAAATCAGCAAAATTTTGCGTTCTAAAAATATTGATTGTACTCTAAAAAATTCCGTCAAATATCTAGAGTACATCAAGCAAAATATTCAACTTCCCTGCCACGTTACCGGCATAGAAGAGTTTGAATGGGAAGAAGAATATACAATGGGTTCGGGAAGCAAAAAAGAATATGCACGGCTCAAAAAAACTCAACCTTCTTATACTGATAGATTCACAATTAATCGGTTGGAGGATTTGGTGGTTCAGGAAGAAGGCATATTTGTGGAAGTGCAGCGCGTCAGCGATCGCCAAAAGTTTATGTTGCCTTTGTCTGAGTTAGAATCAGTTGATGTAACCTCCCGCAACAATCAGTTATTAGATGATTATGCCGTGTGGTTTCTCAATTATTAAGGAAGAGTGGAAAAGTGGAAGAGTGGGGGATGGGAAGAGGGGAAGAGGGGAAGAGGGGAAGAGTGGGAGAAGGGGAGAGTGGGGTATGGAAAAAATCTTCCTTCTTCCTTCTTCCTTCTTCCTTCTTCCTTCTCCCTTCTTCCTTCTTCCTGACATCCGTTACAGAATCCGTTGCCGAACTTCCTTCTTCCTTCTCCCTGACATCCGTTACATCCGTTACATCCGTTACAGAATCCGTTGCCGAACTTCCTTCTTCCTTCTTCCTTCTTCCTTCTTCCTTCTTCCTTCTTAATTAAATGGAAGCCGACAAGTGCGATCGCGAAACCAAAGCCAAAGCTTCAACCAAACTGCGAACAGCCGCAATCATCGCCACTTCGCTATTAAGTTGGCTGACAGCAGAACCGACACCAACACCCGCAGCACCGGCTCCAATAGCGAGGGGTGCGGTGACGCTGGAGATACCGGAAGCGCAGAGTACGGGGACGGATACGGCGCGGGAAATTTCAAAGGCTGCGGCCAAAGTAGGCGCTGCTTTTTCAATTAATCCCAAGGTGCCGGCGTGAATTGGTTGGGCGCTGGTGCCACCTTCTGTTTGAATGATGTTAGCGCCAGCTTTGACTAATTCAATTGCTAACTGCACTTGTTTGTCGAGCGCTAAAATGTGGGGAACTGTCACCGAAAGAGTGATGTTCGGAAATAGCGATCGAGTTTCGCGAGTCAACTGCAAAACTTCCTCAGCTTCAAAGCGGCGGCCTACTGCGTAGAAAGCATCAAAGTTGCCAATTTCAATCAAATCAGCGCCAGCTTCTACTGCAGGCACAAACTTTTCCGGTTCCACAGCGGATACACAAATGGGCAAATTTGTCAACTCTTTTGCCATCAATACCAAATCTCGATCTGCAGCAATATCGACAAAGGAAGCACCGCCGAGATCCGCTGCTTTGACGACAGCCGCAACGTTGGCGGCATCAAAATTATTTAAACCGCTGATAATTTTCAGGGCGCGACCTTGCTCAAAAGCGCGCTGCAATTTAGAATTTACACTCATCGTTAGTTTTCCAACTCAAAAAATTTCTTAGACTCATTTTGACACAAATTAGAAGAATTTTTGATTTTTAATTCTTAATTTTTAATTACTTCCCGGCTGTCGAAATTTGTAAACATCTTTGATAACTTGTGCCCAGCCGTCAGAGAGAGATTCGAGAATACGAGAGCCCTTTTCTTTCGTCGCCACCGTCGCATCGCCCAACACACCGCTTTCAGTCAACTCTCGCGTCAGCCAAGCAAAAGGCAAATTCCCTTCCATACTCAGCAAACTGTCTGTTGGTAAACCCTGCGGGTACTCGCAAACTGCCAGTTCCATTTTCACCTGATCGGGCAAAATTGACAACATCAAACTCGTTTCTGCATCACCTGCGTGAATTCCCAACTCCAACTCTTTCGCAGTTAATAATTCAGCAGCCACATTCGGAACCCGCCAAACAAACAGCGGAAAAACCGAAAAATTCTGATATTTTTGATGAATATCTCGCGCCGCAATTTCCATCACCTGCGGCTGTCCGCCGTGACCATTCATTAACACTAATTTACGAAATCCAGCCTGATAAATACTCTCCGCAATTTCACTGATTACTGCTAAAAGTGTCTGAGCACTGAGCATAATTGTACCGGGAAAATGGCAGTGTTCGTTCGACTTGCCATAGTATAAAGGCGGCAAAGCATACGCGGGAATATTTGCGTCTAACTTTGCCAGCGCTTTGCCTGTCACCGCCGCGCTAATTGCCGCATCTACAATTAAAGGCAAATGAGGGCCGTGTTGTTCGATCGCACCTAGCGGCTGAATTATCACAGTATTTTCTTTATCCGGCATAGACTGAATTTCTGTCCAAGTCAGATATGGAAAAAAGCGCGATTCTGGAATAAAATTGTGCATATTACGATTCTACAAGCTCAAGGGCAAAAGTTATGAACACATTTGAGCGCCTAAAGATCGAGGGGTTTCGCCGTTTGTTTTCGGCAGAGGTGGAAATGCGAGATCTGACAGTGATGATTGGTGCTAACGGTGTTGGGAAAAGTTCTTTCTTAGAAATATTCTCACTTTTAGCAGCATCAGCGAACGGTCAGTTACAGTCCAAAATTTCAGAGTTGAGCGGTCTAACTCAGATGGTAACATTAGACCGGGCTGATAGCGTGTCAATCTCCTTATCAATGCCTATAGAGAATCAGGAACCCCTTAACTATTCTCTGAAACTTGCAACCAAAGGTCAATTCTATGAAATTGGTTCAGAAACTCTAATCCAACAGCGCGATCCCAATGCTTCTCAACCTTTTAAGTATATTGAATCTCGCGGTTTAGATGTCAAATATTTCAGTCCAGACGATGAAAAGCTACTACGTCCAAACTGGCAGTACAATCCTTTGGAAAGCTCACTCGCTCAGGTTCCTAAGATGTATCGGGAACCAGAAACCTTGAGGCAGCACTTAGCTTCATGTAGCTTTTATAAGGCTTGGGAGTTGAATCTTTCCCCTCAAAGTCCTATACGTTTACCTCAATCTATGCGTCCTGCAACTTTGCCCGGTACCAAGGGAGAAGATTTAGTTTCATGCCTTTATTATCTGCGAGAAACAGATCCAAATCGATTTGAAATTATTCAAGATACACTGGCTGCAGCTTTTCCTGATTTTGAAAGGTTGAGTTTTCCGCCAGTAGCAGCCGGAACTTTAGCAATGACTTGGAAGGATCGAAATTTTTCTCATCCTTTTTATATGCACCAACTATCCGAGGGAACGCTGCGATTTCTCTGGTTAATCACCTTACTGCAAAGTCGAGATTTGACCGCTGTCACGCTGATTGATGAGCCGGAAGTTAGTTTACATCCAGAGTTGTTACAACAACTAGCTCATGCTATGAGAGAAGCTTCTCAAAGAACTCAACTAATTGTAGCAACTCATTCAGATAGACTGATCGGATTTTTAGAGCCTAAAGAGGTGCTTGTCTGCAATACTGAAGATGGATTAACAACTCTAACTTGGGCTGACTCTATAGACTTAGAACACTGGTTAGAAGATTATAGCTTGGATCAGCTTTGGGCAATGAATATCATTGGAGGCAGACCGTGAAGATTGCCATCATAGTAGAAGGAAAAACAGAAACAGCTTTTATGCCTATATTGCGAAAATTTTTGGAATCGCGTTTGCAGCAAATGCCAAAACTCGATACTAAACCTCAACACGGTCGCATTCCTAAAGAAGACAAGCTAAAGCGTGTAGTTGAAAATTTTTTAGGAAAAGATGGTTATGATGCTGTAATTGCATTAACAGATGTTTATACAGGAACTAAAGATTTTAAAGATGCAGGAGACGCTAAGGCTCAAATGAAAAAATGGGTGGGGGAAAATCCTCAATTTTATCCCCATGCAGCTTCCCATGACTTTGAAGCTTGGCTGTTACCTTTTTGGTCAAAAATTCAGCAAATATCAGGAGGCAATAGAGCCGTTCCTAGCGGTTCTCCTGAACTGGTCAATCACAATAATCCACCTTCTTATCGGATTAAAGAAATATTTGAACAGGGAAAACGTCGCAGTTATGATAAAGCACGGGATGCCAAAAGAATATTAGAGGGACAAAATCTCATGGAGGCTGCCGCAGTCTGTCCAGAATTAAAGGCTTTTCTGAATACTATTTTATCTCTTTGTGGGGGCGAATTGATTCCTTGACCCCGCCCAAAAACGGATACGAGCCCGCGATTCCTGTTGTGGAAAAAGCGAGATTTTAGACCAAGCTCTGGCGCGGGTTTCACACCTTGCTCGCTATATGTATATACTGTGCTGTGCGGTCACGCAAGCACTCCTAAACAACGCTTTTTACTTTCCCAAGAGCTCCTCCTATCATCAAGCGTGCAAGCTTTCACTCTTCGTGCGAGCATCCCGATCGCTAAAAATATATAAAGCGATCGGGATGCTCGCACTCCTAAAAAACGCTTTTTACCAAATTGGACTGCTCCCAATCAACTAGCCGGAAAACTAAAAAGTAATTTCCAAGATAGCTCACATATTCTGTATGTGGGTAGATAATATAGAAATATAGCAGATACTTTAATAGGGCGCTGATAATATACGCTCGCCAGCTCAGACCGCAAGACGTAGAGACGACTAATTGATGGAAGCTTGGCAAACCTCAGAAACTAATTTAACCGACATTCCGATCGCCGAGGAACTGTCACGCCGCACCCCACGATCGCACGATTGCAAAGCAGAAAACCGAGCGCTGCAAATGCTGGCCCGACAACTGGCAACCTCCCCCCGCACGCTGCTCAAAACACTGGTGACGATCGCTCAAGATTTGTGCGGCGCAGGAAGCGTCGGAGTCTGCTTGCTAGAAGAAAATGGCAGTTCCGAACAAATCTTTCGCTGGGAGGCCTTGGCGGGCGCGTGGGAAGCCGCAGCACACACAAACACACCCCGCACATTGCGTTTGTCGGGAGCAGGTTTCGATCGCCAAACTCCCCAGCTTTACTTCGCTCCAGAAAAATACTTCACCGACTTACAGCAGCTAGAAAAGCCGATCGCCGAAGCGTTAGTCGTGCCACTGCAAGCAGAAAATCAATTGCTGGGGGCAATATGGATTGTATCTCACGAGGACGATCGCCAATTCGATGCCGAAGACTTGCGGATCGCGATCGCCCTAGCAGACTTTGCCGTTGCCGCCCTACAAATCGATCGCGCCAATCAAACCAAAGAAGCTTTGTTCGATCGCGAAGAACGCTGGCAGCTAGCCTGTGCCGGCAACAACGACGGCATTTGGGATCACAACCTGCAAACAAATTGCTCTGTAGTGAGCGATCGCTTTTTAGAGATTTTGGAACGTGGGCCCGAAGAAGTCAAAAACTTCAGCCAATATTTGAGCTACATTCATCCCGATGATGTGGAGATAATGCAAAGCAATTGGCAGCAGCACTTGCATCGAGAAACCTCACATTACTGCTGCGAGTACCGCATCCGTTGTGGGGACGGGCGCTACAAATGGGTTTTAGCCAGAGGGCGAGCAATTTGGGACGAGTCAGGCAATCCCGTGCGCGCCGTGGGTTCCCTCACAGATATCAGCGATCGCAAACAAACTGAAATTGCCTTAAAACAAAGCGAAGAACGTTTGAGCATCGCCATCGAAGGCTCAGGCATGGCAACCTGGGATTTAGACGTGCGAACAAATCGACTAATTTGGTCGGCGACCCATTTCAGCATTTTGGGCTGCGAACCAGTACCAGACGGCGAAGTAAGCGCGGTTGTGTGGAAAAACTGCGTGCATCCAGACGACTTAAAGCAAGTCCTACAGGAAATAGAAACAGCTCGGCAAACCAGATCGTTATACTCCCCCGAATACCGGATCATCCGGGCCGACACACGAGAAATCCGCTGGTTGAGCGCGTTCGGGCGCTATCTCTACGACGCGGCAGGCGAAGCAGTGCGGTTTATCGGAGTATTATTTGATGCTACCGATCGCAAAAAAGCCGAACTCGCGCTGCAAGAAAGCAACAACCGCTTTGAGTTAGCTACAAGGGCGATCGACGGCCTGGTGTTTGAGTGGGATTTGGCAGCAAACTCAGTTTACCGTTCCGAGGGACTGTGCTCGATCGTCGGTGTCTGCCCAGAGGATGCACCGGCAACACCAGAGTGGTGGAGAGAACGCATCCATCCCGTCGATTTGGCACGCATCCAAGCCGGGGGGCAATCAATCTTGAATATTCCCGATCGCTATGAAATCGAGTACCGAGTCCGGCACGAAGACGGGCGCTGGATCGATGTTTGGGAACGCGGCTGTTTGATCCGCAACCAGCAAGGTGAAGTGACCAAAGTTGTCGGCTTCACCAGCGACATTACCAAGCGCAAAAAAACAGAAGCAGCACTGCGCGATCGTGAAACCCACCTGCAGTTGATTCTCGACAGCGCCAAAGATTACGCCATCTTCACCATCGACACCGACGGACACATTACCAGTTGGAACGCAGGGGCCCAGAGATTGCTGGGCTATTCCGAAGCTGAAATCGTCGGGCAAGACGGACGCATCATCTTCACCCCAGAAGACTCTGCTGCTAGAAAGCCGGAAGCAGAAAGGCACATCGCCCTGACTCAGGGAAGGGCAGAAAACGAGCGCTGGCACCTCCGCAAAGACGGCAGCCGCTTTTGGGGCAGCGGGCTGGTGAGGCCCCTGCGCGACGCAGCAGGCGAGGTGCAAGGTTTCCTGAAAATCATGCAGGACAAAACCGAGCGGCGGCAAATAGAAGAAGCACTGCGGCACAGCGAAAATCTCTACCGCACCCTCGCCGATGGCGTCCCGGAATTAATGTGGATCAACACCGCCGACGGCAGGTTAGAGTTTGCCAACCAACACTGGAAAACCTATACGGGCATGAGCCCAGCACAATTGCCGCTGCCTGCGCCGGTGCTGCAATTATTTCATCCTGATGATCTGCCAACAGTTGTCGCCACGCGCACGAAGGCTATTGAAGCAGGGGAAGCCTACGAATTCGAGTGTCGGGTACGCAGGTTTGATGGTAATTATCGCTGGCATCTAGCGCGACTTGTTCCCGTCAAAGACAGGGGGGGAAAGGTGGTGCAATGGGCTGGTATCGGCATTGATATTGACGATCGCAAACGAGCCGAAGAAAGTTTAGCAGAAAGCGACCGCCGCTTCCGCTTCCTGGCTGAGTCGCTGCCCCACCTGATTTGGAACGTAACCTCCGCCGGGGAAATTCGCTTTACCAATCAACAAAAATGGTCGGAATATCTGGGAATGTCTTACGAGGAAGCAGCGAGAAACAATTGGGAATCCCTAGTCCCGCCCTCGGATTTGGCAGAATCTTGGGCCCGCTGGCAAGAATGTCTAACCAGCGGAGAAGTTTATCAACTTGAGCTGCGCCTGCGGCGGGCAGCAGACCACATGGAACGCTGGCATTTGTCCCGCGCCGTGCCAATTCGCGACGCAGGGGGCGAAATTGTCGAGTGGATCGGCACAAATACTGATATTCACGATCGCAAACAAGCCCAACTCAACGAGCAGTTTCTCTCTGAGCTCGAAGTCCGCTTGCGGCAGCGCTTCAACCCCGCAGAAATGTTGTCGGAAGCGATGAACAGTCTGGGAGAATATTTAAAGGTCGATCGCTGCGTGTGGCACGAAATCGATGTAGAAGCCGATCGGGCAATTGTCCGGCAAGACTGGCACCAGTCCGACCTCGCCAGCACCGTCGGCATCTATCAAATCTCAGACTTTAAGACCCCAGAACTGAAAGCTCTCTCTATAGCAGGTCAAACACTTGTCATCTCAGATATCGCTAATCACCCGCATACAGCGCATTTGGTCGATAACTACGGTGCCGTGTCGATTCGTGCTTTGGTCGATGTTCCCTGCCTTGAGGAAGGGCGCTGGGTGGCTCTTTTGCTGGTGACATCAAGGGTGGTTCGGCACTGGCGACCCGATGAAGTTTGGCTGATGCAAGAAGTGGTGGCTCGCCTCTGGACGGTGATCCTGCACGCGCGAGCTCTGCATGAGCTGCACGAAAGCGAGGATCGGTTCCGCGCTCTAGCTGACAACATCGCTCAGTTGGCCTGGATCACAGATGCTACTGGGGGGATTTTCTGGTATAATCAGCGCTGGTTTGACTACACCGGCACCACCCTAGAGGAAATGCAAGGCTGGGGCTGGCAACGGGTGCACCACCCGGAACACCTCGATCGCGTTGTCGAAAAATTTAGGCGCAGCCTTGAAACAGGCGAACTCTGGGAAGATACTTTCCCTTTGCGCGGCAAAGACGGATCGTACCGCTGGTTTCTCTCCCGCGCCGTGCCGATTCGCGACGATCGAGGCCAAGTGCTGCGCTGGTGTGGCACCAACACCGATATTACCGATCGAAAACTTGCAGAAGCAGAACGGGAACGCCTTCTAGCACGGGAAAAGGCAGCGCGGGAAGAAGCAGAACAGGCTAACCGCGTCAAAGACGAATTTTTGGCTGTTTTGTCCCACGAATTGCGGACTCCCTTAAACCCGATTGTGGGCTGGACGAAGCTGCTGCGAGCGAATCTTCTGACACCGGAAAAGCAGCGTTACGCCTTAGAGACGATCGAGCGCAACGCCAAACTGCAAACCCAGCTTATCGAAGATTTGCTCGACGTGTCGGGGATTCTGCAAGGCAAGGTCAGCTTGAATATTGCACCTGTGGATTTAGCCGGGGTCATCGGCGCTGCTATTGAAACGGTGCGTCTGGCGGCGGAAGTCAAGTCGATTCCAATCAGCACTCAATTTGCACCGAATCTCGGCCCGGTGTTGGGCGATGCGGGCAGACTTCAGCAGGTAGTCTGGAATTTGCTGTCAAATGCCGTCAAGTTCACCCCGCCCTCCGGCAAAATTGAAGTCGTTCTCGATCGGGTGGACACCTTGGCCCAAATTACTGTAACTGATACGGGAAAAGGTATCGAACCTGATTTTCTGCCCTATGTATTCGACTACTTCCGGCAAGCTGACAGTACGATGACGCGCAAGTTTGGTGGATTGGGTTTAGGATTGGCGATCGTCCGCCATCTCGTCGAACTCCACGGCGGCACGGTGAAATCCGACAGTCCCGGCGAAGGACAAGGTGCAACCTTGACCGTCAGGATACCTCTGATGCCCGTACCATCTCAGACAAGTCCTGCGGGAACTGCGGCGCCGGATCAATCCTTCAATTTGAGCGGTATCAAGGTGTTAGCGGTGGATGATGAGGCCGATGCGCTAGATTTAGTGGTTTTTCTGCTTGAGGATTGTGGGGCAAGTGTGACAGCAGTTTCTAACGCGGCCGATGCCTTGGCGGTTTTAACCCAGTCTGTGCCGGATTTGCTGTTGAGCGATATTGGAATGCCGGATACCGACGGTTATATGTTGATGCGACAGGTGCGGGCTCTGGCGCCCGACAAAGGGGGACGGATTCCGGCGATCGCCCTCACGGCTTATGCTGGAGAAATTGACTATCAGCAGGCGCTGGCTGCGGGGTTCCAGCGCCACATTTCTAAGCCTTTAGACCCCGACAAGTTGGTGCAGGCGATTTGGGAGGTAGTCGATCGATCGGGCGAAAACATTTTTTAAGGTCTTTTTGTGTCTGAAAAGTCTTTATTTAATGAACCGCGAAGACGCAAAGAACGCGAAGGAATAAAGGAAGAAAAAAGGAAAAAGTTAATAATTTCAAGTCCGGTTATATCGGAAATATTGCACCCTTCTCCATAATGATTTTATTGAGTGGCTAGGAGCAACGGCGCGCAAGAAAATTCACTCTTTGTGGAAGCGGGCGGAAAGCCTGTTCATGAAAATGGTGCAATAGGTCAGATGTAACCAATTTAATCCTGGTTCGATCGCGCATCATCTCAAACAAAAAAACCTCACGGATGGAGGTTTTTTGATGATTATTGGCGATCGTCAGACAGGTTAAAACATCCTGTCCCTGCATAATGCCCACAACACTAAGACTCAATTCTTAGCGGTAGTCACTGCGCGCCGCAGGCTCGCGATCGCTCGTTGTAGTTGTATAGCGGACATTTTCTTCGCGTTTGCGGGGAATCAAACCCAACAAACCAGACAAGCCTAGCAATCCCAACCATCCCCAATCAAAATCGCGATCGGTTTCAGCATTGTAGACATCGGAGCGAGGAGTGGTGGTGGTTGTTGTGCTGTTAGTACCGGAAGTTGTACCGCCTGTTGTATCTGTCTGAGCGGAAGCAGGGAGATGAGCAGGTGCTAGGGCTAAACCAGCAGCTATAATACCTGCACCGATTGCTTTGGATAAATCAGAACGTTTCATAATTGAGCTCCTCTCTGTTGGCTAAAATCTTTAACAATCAAAACTATATCGATCTGCAGACAGGTTAAAACATCCTGTCCCTGCATTAGACCGACAGCACTAAGACTCAATTCTTAGCGGTAGTCACTACGCACAGCGGGTTCGCGATCGCTCGTTGTAGTTGTATAGCGGACATTTTCTTCGCGTTTGCGGGGAATCAAGCCCAACAAACCAGACAAGCCTAGCAGTCCCAACCATCCCCAATCAAAATCGCGATCGGTTTCAGCATTGTAGACATCGGAGCGAGGAGTTGTGGTGGTTGTTGTGCTGTTAGTACCGGAAGTAGTGCCACCAGTTGTATCTGTCTGAGCTGAAGCAGGGAGATGAGCTGGTGCTAAGGCTAAACCAGCAGCTATAATACCTGCACCGATTGCTTTGGATAAATCAGAACGTTTCATAATTCAAATGCTCTCTGTTGGCTAAAATCTTTAACTATCAAAACTATATCGGCTGGCTTTTAAAGTTAAATCCACCTCTAGCAGTAAAGATGGTTATGTTCCACGTATAACTACAGATTGATATCAAATTTTTAGCAGGCGCACAAAATTAAAGATTGCTCGCGGAGGCACTCCGACACTAGAAATAGCGGGTCTGGCACCTCACCCAGTTGTGAGGCAGTGCGGCAGTCCCGACAATAGACAAGGTGTGGTTGACAAAAAACGGTAAACTCAGATATTGCACATACAAGTGTTGGAACTCGATCGACGGAGATAAAAACTTTTGGGTATAGAGCTACGCAGCTACGTATTTCTAGACAACTTGCAGCCGCAGCACGCAGCATACATCGGCACCATCGCCGCCGGATTCTTGCCGCTGCCGGGGGATGCGTCGCTGTGGATAGAAATCTCCCCCGGTATCGAAATTAACCGAATTACCGATGTCGCCCTCAAATCTGCCTCCGTGCGCCCAGGAGTGCAGATAGTCGAACGCTTGTACGGCCTTCTAGAAGTACACTCGGGCCTGCAGGGGGAAACGCGGGCCGCAGGCAAAGCAATTCTAGAATTCATGGGAGTCCGCAGAGAAGAAGGTATCAAACCGCGAGTGATTTCCAGTCAAATTATTCGCAACATTGACCCCCACCAAACACAATTAATCAACCGCACCCGCCGCGGACAGTTGCTGCTGGCGGGACAAACGCTTTATGTCTTAGAAGTAGAACCGGCGGCCTATGCAGCGCTGGCGGCCAATGAAGCAGAAAAAGGCGCATCTATTAACATCTTAGAGGTTCAGGCTGTAGGCAGTTTCGGACGGCTTTACCTCGGCGGCGCAGAACGAGATATTATAGCAGGTTCCCAGGCAGCAATTGCGGCGGTGGAAAACGTGACGGGTCGAGAAAATCCAGCAATTGTTGGTCGCAAGGAATAGCCGTTAAAGGAGATGCAATTATGGCAAATACACAGCATTTAGCGCTGTTAAAAAAAGGTGCAGTTAGTTGGATTGAATGGAGAAGTCTCAACCCAAATATAGAACCGGATCTCAGCGAAGCTAACCTCGCCGAAGCAAATCTCAGAGGTGCGTATCTTTGGCGGTCTAACCTTTTTAAGACCGATTTGTTTAAGGCTAAATTAATTGCGGCAAACCTCGCCGAATCCAACATCAGTTTAGCAAATCTTGCGGGAGCGCAACTGCTCGAAACTAATTTAATTAAAGCTAATTTAACTGGAACCAACCTCCAAGCGGCTGACTTCAGAGGATCTGATTTGAGCGGTGCTAATTTAATTGGGGCGGATATTAGCGGTGCAAATCTCCAACAAACCGATTTTGGAGAGGCGAATTTAATCGGTGCGGTGATGTTTCGAGTTAATGCAATGGGCGCGAACCTCAACTTTGCTAATCTCAGTCAAGCCAATCTGACTCAAGCCGAATTGATTGACGCACATTGCTATGCAGCTAATTTCTCTAAAGCTAACCTCGGGGAAGCTCACTTCACTGGAGCATATCTTTTCCGGGCAAATCTCAGTTTTGCACAGTTAAGCGCGGCAGATTTCCGGTGGGCAAACCTCGGCAAAGCTGATTTGAGAGGGGCTAATTTGACCGGGGCAAATCTCCGGGGAGCGAACTTGGCGGGAGCTAATCTGGGCGAAGCTATTTTGAAAGGAACAATCATGCCTGACGGCAGCATTGTTCCATAAATATTGGATAATATTTAGTCCTGTAAAATAAGGGCGATAGTTAAAAAAAAAGCTAGTTGCGCGTTTACCGCAACGATTGCCAAAACATGAGCTTCTGGGGCGGGTTGAGGTTTTCTCTAAGGCTCGCGAATTAAATAACTTACAATTTTAATTGTTATTGTGGGATGGGCGTCCCGCCCATCCCACAAACTTGTGGAAGTTATTTAATTCTCATTCCTAAAATACAAATCCAAGATTTAGTAAATCCGCCTCGGCTCAAAACTCGCAACTGTCGATCGATTAATTGTTGCCAGGGGGCGCTACTTGATAAAGTCCTCTAACGGGCCCTTGATCTGGCTGTAAATTTTGCTGCTGTGTTGGAAGTGACTGATCTTGGAGCCCGGCGGGAGTGGGGAAACAGCCGCTTGGTTGAGATCCTAGCTGGCAAGCAGCAGGCAGTGCCATGATTGAGGCATCGAAGGGATTGACGGCATCTGGGACGCGCAGAATCGGATCGCTGGAAACCTGCCGCTGCATTACTCGGCGGTAGAGGCCGTTGACGCGGCTGGCATCCCGCTCAATTTCTTTTTCGGGAAAGGCAACGACGCCGCTGGGGGAACCGATGCCTAAATAGTCGCCCAAGTAACCTTGCAAGCTGACGTTGTGGTAAAAGTCTCCTGAAGCTTCAAAGTATTGTCGGTTGAAGTCGTCGGCAATCGGGTGAAATCGCTCTGTTTGTGCTTGAGCTGGTTTGACGGATGCCAGCGCGGCAGAGGCGACAGCGAGAATCAACGCGCCGCTCAGGCTTTTTAACTTTTGACTCATATATTTGGGCCTCCTTAATTAATTCCGATTCCACTATAAACTGATTATCGGCGGATTATTTGTGTTTTTTACACGGTGTGAGTTATGAATGCTGCGGATTTGAAGGTGTTGCGCGATCGACTTCTAGATTTGTTGTGCGAGTTTGCCTATCGCGAAGGCGATTTTGTGCTGTCTTCGGGGCAGAAAAGTTCTTATTACATTAACTGTAAACCGGTGACGCTGCACGCTGAAGGTGCTTTGGCAACGGGACGTTTGCTGTTGTCGATGCTGTCGTCGGATGTGCAAGCTGTGGGCGGTTTGACTTTGGGTGCTGACCCGATTGTAACTGCGGTAAGCGTGGTTTCGGCTCTCGAAGGTCGATCGATTCCGGCGCTAATTGTCAGAAAGGAGACGAAGGGACACGGGACAATGGCGTACATTGAGGGGCCGCTGTTGCCAGAGGGGACGAATGTGGCGGTTTTGGAGGATGTTGTGACGACGGGTAAGTCGGCGATGCAGGCGGTGGAAAGGTTGCGCGGTGCGGGTTATAAAGTCGATCGCGTGTTGTCGCTGATTGACAGGGAGCAAGGTGGTGCCCAGTTTTATCAATCTGTTGGATTGGACTTTGAAACAGTTTTTACGATTAACGATCTTAAGGAATGGATTAGTAGCAAGAAATAGCAGTTTGTGCGATTCCCTTCGTTACCAGGTAGAACTTGGTAACGCAGATATTTTCGCTCTGCCTCATGTTAACAATAGTGCAAGATATCAATCTTAACCAGCGAGAATAAGGCTATGAAAACCATCCGTTTTATTGACTTATTCTCAGGAATAGGCGGCATGAGATTAGCCTTTGAATCCGCCGCTCGTTCCTTGAATCTGGAAACAGAATGCGTATTAAGCAGCGAAATCAATTCCGACGCTCAATTAGTTTACCAGAAAAACTTTGCCGACACACCTTTAGGCGACATCCGATTAATTGACAAACTGCCTGAACATGAAATTTTACTAGCGGGATTTCCTTGTCAGTCTTTCTCCTATGCTGGCAAAAAAGAGGGCTTTGGAGACACCAGAGGCACGCTATTTTTTGAGATTGCAAGGTTAATTGATACCTTTAAACCTCAAGCATTTATTTTCGAGAACGTGCGGGGGCTTGTCAGCCACGACGGCGGCAGAACCCTCGAAACTATTAAGGGCGAAATCAAAAGCCGAGGTTACAGCTTCGATTATTTTCTGCTCAACAGCTCTAACTTTAGCTTACCTCAGAACCGCGTCCGAGTTTACCTAGGGCGTCGGTTCAGTATTAGGAGTTGACAAAACAAACTGAAAATGATATGTGAATTGAAAAGCCTGTTAAATTC
>NZ_JAUBTL010000056.1:0-55920 GCF_036702475.1 Microcoleus sp. D2_18a_B4 | reverse complement strand
CGCCTGATTGTCGGTATGATCGAATCAATGACGTGGCGATCGCCTGACTCACTCTTTTAAGATACAAGGGGCGGGTTCACCACTAGCCTCAAAAAGTACAGATAGGTTAAATAAACCCGCCCCCACCCCGCGATTTCTCTTCAAATCAAGCTCACTTGCTAACCGTCAATAAGTAGCCTTCGTGGACGTTGAAATTAGGGATAACATAAGCCAAGCTGCCGCTACCCACCGAAAAACTTTCTTCTTTAACGGTGACAAGCTTTGGCACGGCTCCTTCTTGATTGTTGGGAATCTTTTCTAACTTTAGAGTTATTTTCTGACCCCTTTGAATACCTAGCTGCTCCAAATTGCCGAGGGTTAATGTTACCGTTGTTGCTGAGGAAAAATTGGGGTCGAAATAACCTAAAAGTATCTGTGCTTTACCTTCAGGATTGGACTTGCTTGCTAAAGCGACAAGGCGATTGTTATTTGACCAACTCCGCACCCGCGAATTAACTCCGTCAGCATAAGCTTTGTAAGCCCACCAAGCTGCTCTCGGCTCAAAAGTATTAGGCGTGACCATCCCACTCAGCGTATTGTTGAAGCAATTGCTAACTTTATTTGGCCCTTGAGTATCCCAACAAGCTCTGCAAGCACCGTCAGCTTTTGCATACTCTAAGTTATACAAATAACCTAATATTTCCCCCGGCTGGTACTGCGCTAAGTTCCCGACAATTTCGTTGACGTAAATTTTTTGCAATTTCAGTTCCTTGTAAGAAGGACTTTGCTGAAAATTGCGTTTAGCCTCAATTACGTGATCGTCAACAAATAAAATCATCGCGTCGTTAAGTTCGTGCCATGAGAGGAAATTAACTTCAAGTTTGTTAGCCTTGCAGTAATCCAAAAAAGCGGCGAGATATTCTTTGCTGTAGTGGCCGAGGCTCGGCCCGCCAATCATTGCTGACGGCCCCAATTCTTCCCGCAAGATTTTGTAAGCTCTTTTGTAAGTTTCAAAGAATTGTTCTCTGCTTCCCTTCCAAAATGGATCTTTCCAATCTGGTTCATTCCATACATCCCAAATAATTTTTTTGCCTTTATTTTGCTGGGCTAACTGTCGGATGAATGCTTCCCACGCGGGGTAGTTTTGATAGGGCCAGCCATTGGGATTGGTACCGTAGCCCCACAAGTCGCTGACTACTAACTGAAACTCGGCTCCGCTGGCGATTATGCGATCGTAAATATCGAGTCTCCCGGCCCGCCAAAGTTTGGGCTGCAAGGGTTTGATAGAACTATCCGGCGGTTTTGTGGTGTCGATTCCGTGCAGGATGCCGCTCATGGAAATTGTACCGGTGGCTGGCTGTCCAAAATCTACTGTAACGTTCGATCGCAGTTGGGCGATCGCTCTTGGCTGTCCCAAATAGGCTATTAACAGAACAGTGACAATAGCTAAACAAATTGGCAGCAGTTTATTAATACGTGGGAACTTGAATGTAAATTGCATATCTTTTGTTTGGTTGATGTTTTGTGGAATGGGCATTTTTCCCGTTCCTAATAATGCTGCAAGAACTCAGTTTTAACGAACCGATGAAAACACTTCAAAACCCTGTATAGATTCTAGCACTTGTTGCCACGAGCGGGAGTTGATCAGCTCGCTGGTATCGAAATTAACCCCTTTTTCCACAGCAAAAATGCCAAAATTTTTCACCCAATCAAAGATAGTTTCTGTGGTAAAATAAGGCGTGCAGGCCCAAGCCGATTGCAAATTATTCACCATCTCGGACATATCTCCCCGATCGTAAGCCTCCCAAGCTTTCCACACTAAATAATAGTATTTCAGCAGGCTATCCACTTGCTGTACCTGCTTTTTGAGTTTCGGACTAATAGAGAAACTGTCGCTCTCATCGTCACTTACAAATGCCTGTTCAATTATTTCTCCATATTCCCGAAGCATCCGTTCTTCTTTGAATAGTTCTTGGGCTCGCGCTTTGCACGCTTGTCCTGCAACTCGGCGCAATTCGGGATTTTCTGCCCATATTTCCACCGTTTCTACTAACTCTTTTACTGTTCCTTCTGGGTCGATTGTAGGATCGGGGAGCAACTTTCCCGTATCTCCCAATTCTTCAGGAATCCCGCTGACTGCTGTGGCAATTACGGGCAATCCTTTCGCCATTGCTTCCATAATTGCTAGCGGCATTCCTTCTGCTTGGGAAGATAAAATAAAGATGTCGCTGGCGTCGAGCCAATCGGCAATATCCCAGCGCTGTCCTAAGAATTTAACCTGTTCTTCTACTCCCAATTTGCTCACAGTTGCTCTTAATTCAGGTTCCAGATTGTCGTGAGTCGTAGACCCCGGCCCGGCCCAAACAAAGTAAATTTGGGGCCAAATTGGACGATTTTTCAATTGGGCGATCGCCTGCAATTGATACTGATATCCTTTAATTGGAGTCAATCTCGCCGCCGTAAAACAAACGACAGCACTTTCGGGGATTCCTTGTTCTTGACGCAGGCGTTGGCGAGTAGAAAGATTTGGCGGCTCAAAATAACTATTTGGTCTGCCATAATAGATTACTTTTCCTCGTTCTAGACGCGCTTTAAATAGACTTTGGAACAAGTTTAAATTTTCGTGGGAAACTGCTACTGCTGCTTTGGCTACAATGTACTGGTAGCCAACTGCATCGAAATAGGGGATTTGATCGCCGCGATCGAAGGTTTCATAATTGCGATTGATATAACCCAGACTGATTATGTACGGTATATTTTGCTCGATCGCAACTTGTTTAGCTGCAAAGTTAGCCATCGGCCAGCCGTCACTAAATATAATTAAATCCGGTCGAGCCTGGGCATAAATCTTTTGAGCATCATCCAAATTGTAAGCTATTCGCAAAAACTCTTTCATCGTGTCGAACTCTAGCCAAATATGTTCGATACCTAGCTGTTTTTGTTCGGTAATTAAAGGGTTAGAAGCTTGACTTTGAACGCTGGTTACTCGGTAGCCATCGGCAGCTAATTTACACATCAGCGAGTGGTTAAACTGAGCCAATCCGCCGACTCCTGAGTCTTCTGTGTACAGGAGTACGTGCTTTGTTGGCGGCCTATAACTCGAACTGGGCTCGGGTTTAAACTGATAAGGATTGTTAGCTGCGATCGCCACTATGTCTTGCCATTCCTGTAAATTGGTTAAGGCATAGGCATCAAAGTTGTAGCCGTACTGTTCTGAAACCCCCTTAAAAGTTTCCAGCCAATTAAAAACAGTTTCAGTGCCTGTCAAACGAGTGTAATACAGAGATTTTTCCAGACATTCGACCATTGCTGGCAAATATCCGTCGCGGTACATCCGCCATGCTATCCATACGAAACACTTGTAACGTTCCGCGCGTTTCAAGTCGCGGATGTGCTGAGGCAAATCTGACCGCGCGAAAAATTGCTCCATCAAAATTTCCGTATTTTTCATTAATTTGGAGCCGTTGGACATAAGATTGGTATCGTGCTGACGATAGCCGGTTAATATCTCTTTTAACCAAACTGACTTGCAGCCTTTTAAACCTAAACGTAGCACAAAATCTAAATCTTCGGTTGGCGGCAAGCGATGATCGAAACCGCCCAAGCGTTCCCACCACTCTCGCCGCAGCATCATGGCGCTGGGACGGACTGATTTGTAGAAAACAAAGGCTTCTAAATCTAATTTTGGTTCTTCTTCCCAAGGCTTGACTCCATAGATGCCTTCGTCGTTTTTGCCAACAATAACCCAACCTGTTTGCACCATATCTAATGTGGGGTCAGCCTCAAAGCAAGCTACTTGTTTTTCGAGTTTTTCTGGTAAGAAGAAGTCGTCAGCATCTAGAAAAGCTAAAAATTCCCCTTTTGCTAATTTGCAAGCACGATTCCGAGCAATTGCTGCTCCTTGGTTATCTTGATAGATGTATTGAATTAAATCGAGGTAAGGTGATAAAACTTGACGAGTATTGTCAGTTGAGCCGTCGTCTACGACGATAATTTCCCAGTTTTGATAAGTCTGGTTTAGAACACTCTCTACGGATCTGACAAGGTAGTGATCGCAGTTGTAAGCCGGGATAATTACGCTGACTCGCGCTGTTCTTTTGGGAAGTATGCTAACCATTAACTTTTTCCATTCTGGTAAGTTTCTTAAAGATTGAGTGTCGGGGTCAATTCCGTAAGATTTAGAAATTGCTGTTAGACGAGCCAGCCAATCTATTACTGTTTTTTCTGGCGAGTAAGAAGTATAAAGGAAAGATTTTTGGTAATACTCCACTGCTTGCACCGGATAGCCACTGTAGTAAAGTTGCCACGCCATCCATGTTAGAATCTCATAAAAAGCAGGCCTTTCCAATTGGCGGATGTCTTCTGGCAAGTCGGATCTGCTGAATAAATTTTGCTTTAATAAAATAGAAAGGCTTGCCTGTTTCAGCGCTCTCTGGATGGACACATTTTGCCCGTGCTGGCGGTAGCATACTGTCACTTGAGGCAACCAAGCAGCTTCGCAACCAGATAGTGCTAAACGCAAGATTAAGTCGGCATCATCTACTGAATCATACTGAGAATCAAAGCCACCGATTCGTTCCAGCCACTGCCGCGAAAACATCATGGCGCTGGGAAGTAGGGGCATATAAACAATCCAGGTTTTTAAGTCTAGCTGAGGCGAATATTCCCAGAGTGTTACATCAGAAATACTTTCGCCTTGCTCTTTAACTATTCGCCAGCCACTATTAACAATTCCTAGTGATGGCTGAGCGTCAAATAACGCAACTTGTCCAGCTAACTTATCGGACAAGAAAAAGTCATCTTGATCTAAAAAAGCAATTAATTCACCTCGGGATTCCTGAATTCCTCGGTTGCGGGCTGCTGCTACTCCTTGGTTTTCCTGATAAACATAGCGAATTTTTTCAACATAAGGCTGCAATGCTTGGCGGGTGCCGTCGGTTGAGCCGTCGTCTACGACGATAATTTCCCAGTTTTTATAGGTTTGGCTGATGACGCTTTCTACCGCTTGCGCGATGTAGCGATCGCCATTATATGCGGGAATAATTACACTTACTCGCGGTGTCGGATTTGCTGTTGACATGAATTTTATCGGTGATAAGGAAGGAAGAAGGAAGTTCGGCAACGGATTCGCTCGACGGATGTAACGGAGGTCACGCAGAAGGCAGAAGGCAGAAGGCAGAATAAAAATGCTGTTTTACTGCTGATAGCCCTGCCAATTTTAATTTTTAATCGGTTATTTTAGCGTGCATAAAATACCGATTCAACCCCCTGCAATTCATCAACCAATTGTTGCCATTCGGCTAAAGTAATTAGAGAGTATGTATCTAAATGATGCCCTTTTGCTGAGGAAAAGTTGCCAAAATATTCTACCCAATTTAACAGGGTTTCTGTAGTCAAAAAAGGTGTGTACTTCAAAGATTCTTGAAGCCACTTCTGCATTCCGGTTATATCTTCTTGACAGTAAGCCTGCCAAGCATTCCAGACTAAAGAGCTGTAATGCACCCGGCTTTCTATCTTCGTTATTGACCTCTGCACCTCTTTTTGAGTAACAAAGGGCTCTCTTTTGCGATCGCAAAGTAAAGCTTTTTCGATCGCCTCAATCGACTCTGCTAACATCCGTTCCTCTTTGAATAGTTTTTCGGCGCGCTGCTTGCAAGCTTGACCGATTTGATGCCGTAATTCTGGATTCATCGCCCAAGCTTCTACAGTTTTCGCCAATTCCCTCGCGGTTCCCTCTGGATCGGTATTCGGATCGGGCAACAATTTCCCAGTATCGCCAAGCCCTTCAGGAATGCCGCCCACAGCCGTTGCAACTACGGGCAATCCCTTAGCCATCGCTTCCATGACTGCAAGAGAAGGCGCTGCATCTGCCACAGAAGTCAAAATGAATATGTCGCTAGCATCCAGCCAATCTAGGATATCCCAGCGCTGTCCGATCGCCTTCACGCGATCGCTCACCCCTAACTCTTTAATAGTTTCCCTCAATTCTATTTCTACATTGTCAGCGCTTCCCTCACCAGTTCCTGCCCAGACAAAATACAGTTTAGACCACACAGGAGACTGCTGCAACTGCTTGATTGCTTCGATCTGATATCGATGCCCTTTAATCGATGCCAATCGAGCAGAGGTGAAACAGACAATCGCATCTTCAGGAATGTCTATTTCTTGTCGCAGGCGTTGACGAGCCGCAGCATTAGGAGGTGCAAAATATTTGGGAGAACGCCCCAAGTAAATCACTTGTCCTCGCTCTTTTGGCAACTTGAAATGTTGGCACAATAAATTCAAATGTTCGTAAGCGCCAACAATCACCGCTCTAGCTTGCAGGCAGTGGTAAAGCACTCCTTCTACATAAGGCACTACATCCCCGCAGGCAAAAATTGCGTGTTCTGGCATAACTAACCCGATCACCATCATGTATGGTATTCCCATTTGAATAACTACCTGTTTAGCTGCAAAATTGGCAAATGGCCAACCATCGCTAAAAATAATCATATCCGGTTTATTACTAGCAAAAATCTCTTGTGCATCCTGAGTATTTCTTAACAGCCGCTGTAAATCTTTATGAGTGCTAAAATCCAGCCACAAGTGCTCTATACCTAACTCTCGTTCTCGCTCAACCAAGGGGCTAGAATGTTTGGTTTGCACGCAAGTGACTCGATAGCCTAATAGGGCTAACTGACAGAGAATGGCATGATTGTACTGCGCTAAGCCTCCCACGCCCGGATCGTCGGTGTTGTAGAGTAGAATGTGCGATCGCGGTTTTGAAGGTGTGAGAATAGAGCTCTGTTGAGATTGGGGTGGATTAGTCATCACCATCAAAATTATCTCTTGCCATTCCACTAACTTACTCAGCGAATAAGCATCAAAATTTTCACCGTATTCTTCAGAAGCTATCCTAAAAGTTTCCACCCAATTCAAGACTGTTTTTGTGGGCGAAAAAGGCGTATATTGCAAGGATTTTTCCAAACACTGGGCCATCTCTGCTAGATGACCGTCGCGGTACATCCGCCATGCCAGCCACTTGAAGGATAAATAGTGCTCCTGGTTTTTTAACTGGCGGATTGACTCAGGCAAATCAGGTCGATTGAAGAATTCTTTCATCAAAATTTCTGTATTCTTCATGAGCGGTAAACCGCTTGACATGATATTAGAATTGTGCTGGCGATAACAGGTAAGAATCTCTTCTAACCAAACTGCTTTGCACCCCTTTAAAGCTAAACGCAAGGCAAAGTCTAAATCTTCAGCCAAGGGAAAATTATCATTGAAACCGCCCAATTTTTCCCACCACTTTCGGCGCAGCATCATCGCACTTGGCCGCACGCATTTAAATATAATAAAGCTTTCTAAATCTAATTTAGGCGCTTGCTGCCAAGGCTTCATTTCAAAAATATTTTTCCCTGTTTCATCGACCATCAGCCAACCTGTTTGCACCATATCTAAGGTGGGGTCAGCGTCAAAGCAAGCTAGTTGTTTCTCTAGCTTGGATGGTAGGAAATAGTCATCGGCATCTAGAAATGCCAAAAACTCGCCTTGCGCTAGTTGGCAAGCAATATTTCTGGCGGATGCTACTCCTTGATTTTCCTGATATATGTAGCGAATTCTGTCAAAATAAGGCTGCAATACTTGCTGCGTGCGATCGCTAGAACCGTCATCTACAACTATAATCTCCAAATTAGTAAAAGTTTGACCGAGGGCGCTCTCCACCGCTTGTACGATGTAGCGAGATCCATTATATACAGGTATAATTACGCTTACTAGCGGTGTTCGAGTATGTGTTGACATTATTTAGCTCGCTGTTAACCTATGATTATCTAGTTTAGATTAATGTGGCGGACATTCAGCATTATTCTGTGTCCGGTAGATATACTTACAAAACCTTGAACTTTGGCAAAGTGTAACATATAATTTTACATGGAATGATTACTCAAAAGGAAAATAAAAAATGAATTCAGAAACAGTGCAAGTGAATTTCCAGCAGCAGGCAGAAATTTATTTGGCTACAGGGAACTTCGATCGGGCGATCGCACTTTGCCAACAAGTTTTGGCATCTGAACCCAATTCAGCAGAGACTTGCAAGACCTTGGGAAAGGCGCTGCAAGCTCAGGGTAAACTAGAAGACGCAAGGTATTGGTATAAAGTTGCGATCGCCCAGCAACCCGATTTTGCCGAAGCTTTTGCTAACCTCGGCACTGTCTGCGCTACTTTGGAACAGTGGCAAGAGGCGATCGCCTGTTACCAAAAAGCCATCTCCCTGCAACCAAACTTTGCAGGATTTTACCGTAACTTGAGCCGGATATTTACCCAAGTCGGTCAAGCTGAGGAAGCAGCAGACTGTTGGTATCAAGCACTCATGGTGGAACCGATAGAGATAGCGGAAGAATATCTAGATTTAGGTAATACTTTGTTGGCGCAAAACAAGCCAGAAAAAGCGCTGACTTGTTACCACCGCACGATTTATTTAAACCCGAGTTTTTGCGAAGCTTACTGCCAATTAGCAGAAGCTGCTAGCGAGCTAAAGCAGTGGGACGAAGCTATTGTTAACTACCGCAAAGCTATTCAACTCCAGCCGGAGATTTCGGATTTTCATTACAAATTAGGCAATGTTTTGCAAGCTAAGGAACTCTGGCGCGAAGCGGAGGCTGCCTACCGAAAAAGTATTGATTTAAATCCCAATTCTTTTTTGTCCTACTACAACTTAGGCAGCGTGCTGCTCAAGTTAGAAAAATGGCAAGAAGCTGCGATCGCCTACCGCACGGCTGTTGAAATTAACCCGGATTATTCTTGGTCTTACTACAGCATCGGTGCAGCTTGCGATCGATTAGAAGAATGGTCTGAATCCGCCGCAGCTTACCAGCGCGCTACTGAAGTAGACCCGAATTTTTTCTCAGCTTTTCACCAGTTAGGGGATGCTCTTGTTAAACTAGAAAAGTGGTCAGAAGCTGAGGCTGCATACGAACGGGCGATCGCACTAAATGCGGATTTATTTTGGTCTCATTATAACTTAGCTTTGACTTTAGTTAAACTTCAAAAGTTTGAAGCCGCAACACTCGCTTATCGGCGGGCGATCGCACTCAATCCAGAATTCTCTTGGACTTACCACAATTTAGGAGCAGCGCTGTTAAAAACCCAACAGTGGAAAGCCGCAGCTACGGCTTACCAACGTGCTATTGAACTTAATCCCACTATTTCTTGGTCTTATTACAATTTAGGCGATGCTTTGAGTGGAAATCACGCATGGAACGATGCTGTTTCCGCCTACCTTTGTGCGCTTCAAATCGAGCCGTCCCTCCCTAAAATTTACATAAAGTTAGGTGAGGCTCTAATTAAAAGAACTCCGGTAGATTCAGATGTAGCAACTAGCTACTATCACCACCAAAGGCAGCCGCGGCACGCCCCTGAATTTTACTGCGAAATAGCCCAAAAGTTTGCTGAGAGCGATCGGCTTAACGAAGCCATTATGTTGTACTTGATGGCATTAGAAATTAGACCAAAAGATCCAGAAATATCCCAAAAATTAGAGGATATTTTAGAAAAACAGCGTCAAACAGGGGAATCTACTCTATTATTAGAGTTAGAGGCTAAGGATCTTCGCGATCGCTATATCGCCCGAGTAGTCAAAGGCAAGACTTTTGCAGAAGTCGGCGGCTTGTGGGGAACTGTCAACGAAAAAGTATCTGTAGCTAGCAAATACGGTGCAGTTTCTCTGACAATGATTGATGCCATGCCGGCATCCCTCCAGTGGTGGCCAGATTTTCACGATCGCATGACAAGTTTAAATATTGCTAATTATCACTGTATCAATCGAGATATCACTCAGATTCAGCTTGCAGACATTGGCGAGCCTTACGATGTAACTCACTGTGCAGGAGTTTTGTACCATCACCCCCATCCGTTGCAGATTTTAGTTGCTTTGCGTCAGATAACTCGCGAGCATTTAATTTTCACTTCAGTTATTACCCAAGAAGTAATAGAAAATGAGTGGGGACGCTATGAAATTCCCGCTTCTGGAGTAATGTTTATTCCAGCTTTGGACGACGCTGAACGAGCTCTTTTAACAGCTTACTGGCGGCCATACATCAACAACAACCAACTTATAGGGATAACTGAGAAAGCAGTTTTTGACATGGACAACTTTGCGCCGTGCTGGTGGCTGCCTACAGCTACTGCTTTAGAAGCTATGTGCGAAGTCGCGGGATTTAAAGTTTTAGACAAAGGATTGACTTGGAACAATAATTCTCTGACTCTGCTGCTGGGGGTTTGAGGATTGGTAAACGAACAATAACAGGACTTGCTTGTGCACAAACGGCTAAACACCCGGTTTATGAGCGGATTCCTCGTTTTCTTGCCCCGATATTCCTACTAGAAACCGGGTGTTTTCCGTAAGTCTTAAATAAAATAGCTGCCAACCTTTTTTGTGAAGAAAACAGGAACAGGGAAATAATCAATGAACAATCAGCAACCAGGGACGCCGTTAGGAAACATTTTAGTAGTAGACGATACCGCAGAAAACCTGCGTTTGTTGTCTACGATGTTGAGTCAGAGGGGGTACACCCCCCGCTGCGTGATTAACGGAAAAATGGCTTTGAGAGCCTGCAATTCTAATCCACCCGATTTGATTTTGCTCGACATAATGATGCCGGAAATGAACGGTTACGAAGTTTGTCAGCATTTGAAATTAGAATCTAAAACTCGCGAAATCCCGGTAATTTTTATCAGCGCTAAAGATGAAGTTTTCGACAAAGTAAACGCATTTGCTGTGGGAGGTGTTGACTACATCAGCAAGCCATTTCAGTTTGAAGAAGTGCTTGCCCGCATCGAAAGTCACCTCAGCCTGCGGAATTTACAAAAGCAGCTAAAAGAACAAAATATGCTGCTGCAAGAAGAAATCACGAGCCGCTTAGCAGTCGAAAAAACTCTTCAGGAAAAAAACCAAATTTTGCAACAAGAAATCAGCACCCGTTGCGCCGTTGAAAAAGCTCTGCAAGAGCAAAATTTGGTACTCCAACAAGAGATATCCCACCGCCAGCGCGCCGAATCGGCTCTATTAAAATCTAACCAAGAATTGGCGCGTTCAAATGCGGAACTAGAACAATTTGCTTATGTGGCTTCTCATGACTTGCAAGCGCCTTTAGCAACCATTGCTAGTTACGCTCAACTTTTAGAAAAACGCTACAAAGACCAACTCGACAGCCAAGGTAGTAAGTTTATCGGCAATATCGTTCAGGGCTGCACCCGAATGCAAACTTTAATTGACGATTTACTCGAATATTCGCGCGTTGGCAGGAGTCGGAAACCTTTTGAACTGGCAGATTGCAATCATGCAGTCGAGCAAGCACTCGCGAACCTGCAAGGGGCAATCCGCGAGAATAAAGCCGTTGTCACCTACAGCGAATTACCAACGGTAATGGGGGATATTTCTCAACTCGTACAGCTATTTCAAAATTTAGTCAGCAATGCGATTAAATATCGCCACGATGCACCGCCTGTCGTTCATATAACCGCTTGCAAACAGGAGGAAAACTGGTTAATTTCTGTCTCTGATAATGGAATTGGGATTGCTCCCCAGCATCAAACACGTATCTTTCAAATTTTCCAGCGCTTGCACACTCAAAGAGAATATTCTGGGACAGGTATTGGTTTAGCAATTTGTCAAAAAATTGTGGAACTTCACGGCGGATCTATCTGGGTGGAATCGGAACCGGAGCAAGGTTCAACTTTTTACTTTACTCTCGCTTAATCGAGACCTACTTTCGGCAAAAGCTATAAGCTCTAAAGTAGGTAAATTTTATTATTTTATAAACTTTAACTCCTAACCTCGAAGGTAAAATCTAGAAGTTAATACTATTTAATAGTGTAGATGAAAGCCTTGAATAATTGGGAAGGACTGTGACTATCGGGGTGGGGAGAGGGACTACAGTTGCATTCTTTTTTTAAATGGTAGAAATTGCCATTGAGAATCAACAAGGTTTTGCGTTGACACTCTAGTTAGTGCGTGATATAATTATAAGTCTTAAAGACAATTTTTGTAGCGCTCGCTCACACCGCAATCTGACCGCCGATGTATGTGTAGGTGCAATTGAATGACTGCCATGAAAATACCAGGTAAAATTCAAGGTGGTTTAACATTTTTGTGATTAATAAATATTATGAAAGCAGTTTTTAACTTAGCTTTGCCTCCTATCTGCTTTAAAGTTCTGTTAGTAGAAGACAACCCTCATGAAGCTGAGCTGATTGAAGATTTGCTGTCAGAAATTGGCGGCGCGCAGCGTATAGTGCTGACGAAAGTAGAGCGCCTTAGCGAAGCGCTGCAGCGATTGAATCAAGAAACTTTTGACATAATTTTATTAGACCTTTCACTGCCAGATAGTCTGGGAATCGAGACGGTGGCTCGAATACAAGAGTACGGGGTAAATGTGCCGATCGTAGTTCTGACCGCCCAAAACGACGAAGAACTTGCCCTGCGGTTGATTTCGGTCGGCGTACAGGATTATTTGGTAAAAAGAAAAATCGACAGCGAACTGTTAATTCGATCGCTCCGTTACGCCATAGAACGCCAGAACAGTCAAGATGCTTTGCGAAAAAGTGAAGAAAAATATCGATCGGTGGTGGAAAATTCCCTGATCGGCATTGCCATCATCGCTCCAATTATTGACAGCGAAATTCCTCTAAATTGCCACTGGATAGAAGTTAACGATGCCCTGTGCAATTTGCTGGGCTATGAGCGCTACGAACTCGTGCAAAAGAATTGGCTAGAGTTGACTCATCCAGAGGATTTGGAGGCTCATTGTGAAAAATTTTCTCAGATGTTAGCAGGTAGGCTCGACGGTTACATCTTAGACAAAAGGTGGCTCAGAAAAAACGGCGAAATAGTTCACACGCGAGTTTCCCGGCGCTGCATCCGCCGCATGGACGGGTCTATCGACCGGATAATCGAAGTAGTGTTGGACGTGAGCGATCGCTACCGCTACGAAGCCAAACTGAAAGCGTCAGAAGAATTTTTAAACCACACCATAAATGCTACGCCCGACCCAATTTTTGTCAAAGACGAGCAACACCGCTGGATGATATTAAATGATGCTTTTTGTCAGTTGGTCGGCAAATCGCGGCAAGAACTGATCGGCAAATCAGATTATGACTTTTTTCCCCAATCAGAAGCTGCTGTTTTTTGGACAAAAGATGAAGAAGTATTGACAACGGGTATCTGCTGGGAAACCGAAGAACAATTCACAGACTCGGCCGGGAAAGAACACATAATTTCTACCAAAAAAAGCGTCTTCAAAATAGCAGACGGCAGTAAAGTAATAGTGGGTACAATTAGAGATTTTACCGAATACAGACAGCAACAAAAAGCCCTGGAACAAAGCGAAGCTCGCTTTCAAAAATTGGTAGCTAACCTGCCGGGAACAATTTATCAATTACGAAGGTCAGCCACTGGAAAAATGTCTTTCCCCTACATCTCTTCAGGCAGCCGGCAACTCTACGAATTAGAGGCCGAAGCCATAGAGGAAAATGCGGAACTAATTTCCAATGGAATTCACCCAGACGACCTCTTAGATTTAAAAGCATCGATGGCAATTTCAGCTACTACGCTGGAACCTTGGCAGCAGCAGTGGCGACAGACTTTGCCATCTGGAAAAGTTAAGTGGCTGCAAGGAGCTGCGAGACCAGAAAGGCTCACTAATGAAAGCAAATCTGGCAGCGAAGGCGATATTATCTGGGACGGTTTAGTGATGGATATCACTGAATTAAAGCAGGCACAAACAGAGCGCGATCGTTTTTTTACCATCTCCTTAGACTTGCTTTGCATTGTAGGTTTTGACGGGCATTTTAAACGTTTAAACCCAGCTTGGTCAACAGCTTTAGGCTACAGTATTAGTGAATTGTTTGCCAAGCCAATGATCGAATTTGTTCATCCAGACGATCGAAAAGCCACCGCAGCCGAAGGAGCAAAACTAATAGCGGGTACGTCCAGTATCTCCTTTGAAAACCGCTACATCTGCAAAGACGGTTCTTACAAATACTTCCTGTGGACGGCATCGCCATTTAGCGAAGAAGGTTTAATCTACTCAGTCGGTCACGACATTACCTCTCGTAAACAAGCAGAATCCCAACTCCAGCGACAAGCAGTAGCAATGGCCGCTGCTTATGACGGAATCGCCATTTTTAATAATAATAAACAATGTATTTATTCCAACGACGCTTATCTCAAAATGTACGGCTTGGCTAGCCCTAGCGAACTGTATGGTAAGAAATGGGAAATGCTCTACAGCAAAGCAGAAAATCTATTTTTTGAACTACAAATAATGCCGAGGCTCCTGCAAAAAGGGTACTGCAATATAGAAGCTACCGGTCAGCGCCGGGACGGTACTAAGTTCCCTCAAGAATTGTCGCTGACAATGCTGGTCGGTGGCGAAATCATTTCTATAGTCCGCGATATAACTAATAGAAAACAGGTAGAATCAGCCCTGCGATCGAGCCAGCGCCGGTACCAAACTTTAGCAGAAGCATCGCCAGTTTGCATATTTCACACCGACACCTTGGGAAATTGTCTTTATGTCAATAAACGGTGGAGCGAAATTACGGGATTAAACGCCGAATTAGCAGCAGAAATTGGCTGGATGAATGCCATACATCCCGATGATGTGGGGCGGGTGAAAAATGAATGGCATCAAGCAATTATTGAGAAAATTCCTTTTAAATCAGAATACCGCTTTCAGCGTCCAGACGGTCGTGTAATTTGGGTGATAGGCCAGGCAATTGCAGAAATCGGAGACAAGCAGGAAATTAAAGGCTATATCGGCACTATTACTGATATTAGCGATCGCAAAAAAGCAGAATTAGATTTGCTGCGAGTTACTCAAGCGGTGGAAAGCACCAGCGATGCGATCGGCATTGCTGACTTGACAGGGCGATCGCTCTACCACAATCAAGCCTTTGTTCAACAGTACGGCTACACCGCAGAAGAACTAAACACAGCAGGCGGATTAACAGCAATTTACCCCCAAACTAAAGTGCTGTTAGAAATGTTTAAAACGATCCGTAAAGGCAAATCTTGGCAAGGCGAGCTCAAAATCCAAACTAAAAACAACGAACTGGTAACAACTTTATTTCGTGCCGACGCCATTAAAGATGAAACTGGTCATTTAATCGGGTTAGTGGGAGTAATTACCGACATCACCGACCGCAAAAAAGCGGAGATGGCACTGCAGCAGCAATTAAGGCGAGAACGGCTGGTAGTTGCCATGCTCGATCGCATTCGCTCTTCCCTAAACTTAGAAGAAGTCCTGACAACTGCTGTCGAAGAAGTGCGGCAATTTTTGCAAACAGACCGCACAGTTATTTACCGCTTTAATCCCGACTGGAGCGGTCGGGTAGTTGTCGAATCCGTAGCCAAAGATAGAATTTCGCTGTTAAATATTAATAATATTGATGGCTGTTTTAGAGATAAATTTGTTGATGTTTATCAGCAAGGCTGTATTAGATCAATGGCAGATATTTACCAGGAAAATTTGACGGAATGCCACATGAAATTTCTCGAAGGAATTGAAGTAAAAGCTAACTTAATAGTGCCGATTTTACAAGCAGGAGAAAGTATTTCCCAGACCCAACAGACCGCAGAAAATCAGCTCTGGGGACTGCTGATCGCCCAGGATTGCAGGGGCCCCCGTCCCTGGGATGCCTCAGAAATAGAATCCCTCCGGCAATTGTGCGTGCAATTGGCGATCGCGATCCAGCAATCCACGCTATTTCAACAAGCACAAACGGAAATTGTCGATCGCAAACTTGCAGAATCTGCCCTCCAACAAGCTGCATTAGCCGCAGAAAGCGCCAACCGCGCCAAAAGCGAATTTCTTGCCAATATGAGCCACGAACTACGCACCCCTTTAAACGGCGTTTTAGGTTACACTCAAATCCTCAAAACCGACAAAGACTTAAGCTCAGATCACCAAGAAAGTCTCAGCAATATTCAACAGTGCGGTCAACACCTGCTGATGTTAATCGACGATGTTTTAGATCTTTCCAAAATTGAAGCTAGAAAAATGGAACTCTACCCGGAAGAGTTAAATTTTATAAATTTTCTCAAAAACATTGCCGATCTCTTTCAGATGCGGGCCTCTCAAAAAGAAATTTTATTCAATTACGAACAAGTCTCTCCCCTGCCTAGCTGCGTTCGTGTCGATCCAAAAAGATTGCGCCAAATTCTCATAAATTTACTCAGCAATGCCGTTAAATTTACTAACAGTGGCGGTGTGACTTTCAAAGTCGGCTATGTCGGCACAGGGGCCTGGAGTCGAGGGCAAGGAGAAAATTATGAGTTCTCGACTTTGAGTTCGGAACTGAAAGAAAATTATATGCGCTTCGCCCACAATGCGATCGCAGCCAAACACGCTTTAAAAATCCGCTTTCAAGTCGAGGATACCGGCACGGGCATAGATCAAAGCAAGTTAGAAGAAATATTTTTGCCTTTCCACCAAGTAGGAGGCAATACGTTTGTTGAAGGTACAGGTCTCGGACTCTCGATTAGCCAGAAATTAGCGAAACTAATGGGTGCCGAAATTCGCGTCCACAGCACTTTGGGAAAAGGCAGCACTTTTTGGGTAGATTTAGAATTACCAGCAGCTAAACGGTACTTGGAGGTGTCTCCTTTGCAGGAAAAACGCTGGCTTGTCGGTTTTATCGGCAACAAGCGGAAAGTGCTAATCGTGGATGACAATCAACTGGATCGCGATTTGTTGTGCAGGCTGCTGCGGCGTTTGGGATTTGAGGTTGCAGAGGCGAAAAACGGTCAAGAATGCCTCTGCAAAACAGTTGAATTTCAACCGGATGTGATTTTAATGGACTTGCGGATGCCTGTAATGGATGGCTTAGAAAGTGCCAGAAAACTGCGGCAGTTGCCGGAAGTAAAAGATGTTGTGTTAATCGCTATGTCAGCTAGCGTTTTCGAGGCTACGCAGCAAGATAGCATCCTCGCAGGGTACGATGCTTTTCTTCCCAAACCGATCGAAGCAAATCACTTTTTGGAACAGTTGCGCGTGCATTTGGGACTAGAATGGATTTATGGGGAATCTTCGGAAAACAAAAAGCGCAAAACTCCCAGTTTGTCACCAGCCTCTGATTTGCCTGCTTATTCTTCTCTGTTACCTGCAGCTTCTGAGTCAGTAGCAAAACTTTTGAAACTCACAGCTATGGGCGACATTGAAGAAATTTTTGATGAGAGTGCTAAGCTAGAGATTTTAGAACCTGATTTAGTGCCGTTGGTCTCGAAGCTGCGCCAACTTGCTAAGGGATTTCAGCTCAAACAAATTCGGACTACTTTAAACCAATATATCGATGGTCAGTAGTCAGTAGTCAGTGGTCAGTGGTCAGTAGTCATTAGTTATTGGTTCCAATGCCCAATGCCCAATGCCCAATGCCCTATACAAGTCTGGTACCTCATCTTTCTGACAAAGGCTATACTCTTCTACTCTAATATTCTGTTGTTTCACTCTAATAGCCAACCAAATAATTCTCCTACTGTCAGTTGCAATTCCCTGGCAAAAGATGGCATGGGCAATAACTGTTCCGGTTCGTCAAACACCTCCGTTGATTGAGTCGGCCGATATACAAAAACCGATCGCTCCTCTGGATCGATTAACCAACCCATTTGAGTTCCGTGTTTGAGACAATGTAAAATATTTTTAGTAACTTTAGTTTGGCTTTGGTCGGGAGAGAGGATTTCAATTGTCCAATCCGGGGCGATCGCAAACACATTGGCCACACCACCATTTTCTTTACGGGGAATGCGCTCCCAAGTGAATACAGTCACGTCTGGAACGATCGCTCGACCGCCACAAATGCACCGTAGTTCTGGAAATGCTCGCGCCACCTTTTGAGGTTTGAGAGTAGCATTAGCAGCACTTGTCAACTCGCCTTGAATGACACTATGTTCTCCTTGAGGCATCGGTTTTTGAATAACTTCACCGTCAATGTACTCGCTGGCTGGTTTGGTTTCTGGCAACTTCAGAAACTCTTGGAGAGTCAAAGATTTTGGCAGGGTTTGTACCATCGGATTTTACCTATAAAATAGAGTTTCATCTGCTATTTTACCCAAAAGTCCCGGACTCGTGCGGGTCTACTTACTTCATTTTTTCCGCTATATAGTAGTTCTCAAGCGTGGTGAGGTATGCCCAATGCCCCATGCCCCATGCCCAATGCCCCATGCCCCATGCCCCATACCCCATACCCCATGCCCGATGCCCAATGCCCGATAATATGAGAGACAGTTTTTGAGAGAGTTGGGATTGAAATTACTTTGCCTCAGTAACGGCCACGGAGAAGACGCGATCGCCCTTCGCATCTTGCAGGAACTGCAACAGCACCCGCATCCCCCAGAATTAGCCGTGTTTCCGCTAGTGGGCGAAGGGCAAGCTTTCGCTCAACTAGAAAACGCCCGCATCATCGGCCCGGTGCAGCGGATGCCTTCGGGCGGCTTTATTTACATGGACAGAAGGGAATTTTTGCGCGATGTCAAAGGCGGCCTGCTTCAGTTGACAATCGCTCAGTTTAAAGCCATCCGCGCTTGGGTGCGGACCCAACAACAGTCTGGGAATCAAGACGGCGTTATTTTAGCCTGCGGGGATATTGTACCGCTGCTGTTTGCTTGGCTCAGCGGCGCGCCCTATGCCTTTGTCGGTACTGCCAAGTCCGAGTATTATTTGCGGGACGAGGACGGGCCTCTGGCTCGCAAATCCAGGGTCTTTGGTGGGTGGAATTGGTCGCGATCGGTTTATTTGCCTTGGGAGCGCTGGTTGATGACTCGATCGCGCTGTCGAGCCGTTTTTGCCAGGGACGCGCTGACCGCCGAGACTTTACAAAAGCTGGGAATTCCCGCTTACGATCTCGGAAATCCGATGATGGACGGACTCGAACCGGAAAACCCCGCCGGTTTTTACGGCCCTGACGCAGAGTTTCGGGAAATGGAGCGATCGCTCATCATCACCTTACTCCCCGGTTCTAGAGCGCCGGAAGCCTATGCTAATTGGCTGCTAATAGTAGAGGCTGTAGCCGGAATTTTATCCCTGTTTGCCGATCGGAAATTGTTATTTTTCGGAGCCATTTCTCCAGAGTTAAACTTAGAAGCTTTGCGACCTAGTTTAGAATTTTTCGGCTGGCGACAAGACGGGGAAACTAGAACGCAGCGGCCTGAAGGAAGTATTTTGCGACCTCCTGTTTCTAGCGCTCAAGAAATTCGGAAAGACTCTCCTAATTTGCTATTGCCATTGACATTTGTACAGAGAAACGCCACGATGATTTTGACTCAGCAAAGTTTTAACGATTGTTTGTACGAAGCCGATTTAGCAATAGCAATGGCCGGAACAGCTACAGAACAGTTTGTAGGTTTAGGAAAACCCGCGATCGCCATTCCCGGAAACGGCCCGCAATTTACTCCAGCTTTTGCAGAAGCTCAAAGTCGCCTGTTAGGCCCGTCATTAATTTTAGTCAAACATCCCGCCGAAGTTGCCGGCGCCGTGCAGTCTTTGCTCCGCAACCCCGACAGATTGCAGCTAATCGCTGAAAATGGCTGGCGGCGCATGGGAGAACCCGGTGCAGCAGCAAGAATTGCCGAGTGTTTAATTCAGCGGTTCGGCGGTGAATGCAGCAATTCTCAATTGCCGACCATACACTAGGGAGACAACATTAGTTATGCCCCTACCAAGTATGTTTAATTCTACTTTCTTTAAAAAAAATCTTGTTCGCTAATATCATGTCCGATGGAGCGCCCATAATACATAAGCCGGGGCGGGTTTGTGAGATTGTCCGTTTTTGGGAAATATTATTGGCTCACGGGCCCCTACAGGAATCCGGGTAATCGACCGGACATGATATAACTACTAACTTCCGTTTTCTGTAGTGAGGAATGCAAGTCCTCTGATTTTTATGAAGACTTGCATTCCGATGCTGCCAACCAATTTTATTGTGGTTGTTCGAGTAGGGTGTGCTCGGCCGCGCACCTTACTAATACACCTCTGGCAGGAAAATTTAATTCGCCGTTTTTTCCGAAGATTGAGCCCAGAAATTAGCTTGAGGAATTTTAAAATCCGACTTAACCAAAACTCCCGGTTCTCGCTGCATCGGCAGCACATCTAAAGTATCCGTTTGCGCGCAATATTTTAAATCTTCAATAACACCTAAACCGAGGAGGCGCTGGCCGTGGCTGGCCCTTTCCAACAATTCGTGCAACCTATCTTGCCAGTGCAAATAAAGAGCAATAGCCGCAAATACTTCATCGTTACCAGCAAAATCGCTCGCAGGAATACCGCTTTCTGCCAGGAGACTTTGGGCGATCGCACCAGCACAAACCGTATCTTCCAACGAATAACTCCCTTCCCAACCAGAACCCACAATCCAAATAGTTTCCGGCTGTTTATTCAACAAAAACTGCACCACAGATTTGCGGTTAATCAAAGCCGCCGTTAACACCGTTGCAGCAGCTTGCACTCGCTGCAGAGCCCGAGTACCGTTAGTTGTGCTGATAAAAATTCGCTTCCCAGTCACCTTTTCTGGCGTGCAGTCGAAGGGAGAATTCCCCATGTCAAATCCGTCAACTTTGCCGCCGCCGCGCTCTCCGGCACGAATCCGCTTATCTGCAGGCCATTTTTCGCTCTCGGCCATCAGCTTATCTAAGTCGCTGAAAACTTGGACAGCTTCCGCCCCATTATTCAGGGCTGTTGCCATTGTCGTAGTCGCCCGCAGCACATCAACTGCGATCGCGCAAGCCGGCATTTTGTCGGCTGGCGTAAGTTCCGGGGTATGGTAAATAAAAAGCTTCACTGTTGGGCTACCTGCAATAAATCCTCATCAGCATTGACACTCCTGGGCCTAAAGGCGTGGGGATTCTTAATTCATCGACTAACCTTTAAGCGCCATGTCCTTGCGGCAATTCTTAAACCTTTCAACCGTAGAAAATACTACCAATTGACAAGCCTAATTCACAACACCCTCTTTGGGTCTGTCTCCAAAAGCGTACTAGGATACTGAACCTAGAGTTCGGGTATGCCCTACCCTACCTAACAAATGAAAAAGTTCTTTGTTTTCTGGTAACGAGGATGTATTAATCCCCTAGCTGTTTAGAGAGTGTTCGCCGCTCTTTGTCCCCCGGTTTACGCCTAAAAGTGTGTCTGAGTCCTGTTTCACGATGGCGAAGGAATTTAACCTCGACTTTTACAGTGTAGCACAACAAACCAGTAATTCCCTGATTTTTTGGAATAGATTTAAGAAATTAAAGCCGTCCTAAAAGGACAAGGTTTTAAACCCAGTTTTCTGATAATAATAGAAAGTGACGCTTTCACCCCTAATATGTCAAAACAGCTAAATTCAAACCCCGCCCACGCCGCCATTACCGCACCAATTCGACTCCTGGCAGGCTTCACCTATCCTTTGCGAGCTTTCACGCTGATTTTGCAAACTCCCAAGCTGTGGACTTATGTATTAGTTCCCGTGGTGCTAAATTTTATAATTGGTATTGGTCTTTATTTAAGCTTGCTATTTCCCAGTTTGGCAGGGATAGACGTTTTAGTTGCCGATTTATCCGTCCGATTTAACGCTCTAATTGCGAGTTTTCCCGCTTGGCTGAGCTTTCTCGGCGGGTTAACAGTCGCTTTCGGCTGGCTGCTGCGTGTACTCCTAGTGTCAGGACTTTTGCTGATAATTGGATTTTTGTTAGTGCAGTTTGGCGTGATTTTAGGTTCGCCCTGGTACGGCAAACTTTCCGAACAATTGGAACTGCTGCGGAACGGTCAATTGCCCGCAGAAGCACCAATGAATTTGGCGAATAGTTTTGGGGATATTCAAAGGGCGATCGCCTTTGAACTGCGAAAACTACAAATTTTGTTGAGCGTCGGTATACCCCTGCTGCTGCTAAATTTTATCCCTGGTGTCGGCTCTATTCTTAGCACTCTGGGTGGCGTAGCTTTGGGCGCGACTATTGTCTGTTTGGACTTTTTAGATGCACCTTTGGAGAGACGGAGGCGACCTTTTCAGGAGAAGTTGGAGATAATTTGGGCGAGTTTGCCGGCCAGCGGGAGTTTTGGTTTGGTTTGTTTGGGTTTGGTGAGCATTCCGCTGTTGAATCTGTTGGCGATTCCGCTGTGCGTGACGGCGGGAACTTTGTTTTTTTGCGATCGCATTTGGCCGACCCGCTTTGCCCCAGAAGAGAGAAGTATCGATCGAGAAACTAACATTACAACTTAAAAACTAGGGAGATGCTTCTTCCTTCGGCTGACTCTGGGAGTTAATACCCCAAAACGGGCTTAACAACAGCCAGCTAATGAAGAAAAAGGATGCTGTAAATAGCTGGACAATATCGATCGCCGACAAATATCCGTCAGATAATAGTGCAATAGTTCTATCTGTCAGCCCGAATATCCAAGAGAGAATCCCAAACAGCCAAATGCCTTTTTGGAGCATGGGCAAAAATGCTGAAACTTCGGAGTTTTGCTGCTTGTTCATTGATTTAGCCCTTGTTTGCGAAAAGTATGATTAACGGGGGCACCCCAAGGGCTTAAGGATTTTTGGTGTCTCCTCGGATTCCCTTTGTTATCTATATGTTAAGAAATGTTTCCCGATATGACAACGCGCCCTGAGAGGGATTTCCGCATCTATCTCCCGAGGTAGTCGCAGCGCTAATAAAGAGTGATATTTGCTACACTTTGGTAGGATGCGCGATCGCGATCGGGTTCTGGGCCACTCTTGCCATTAGTCCCAGGCGCTTGATATAGTGGGTCACAGGCTACGTAAAAGAGCGAAATCACAAATTATGTTATTTAACAGTATTGAATTTTTAGTATTTTTTGCGATTGTTTTCGCCATATATTATTTCCCTCCGTTGCAAAAATTGCAGGTTCCCATCCTGATAATTGCCAGCTTTATTTTTTACAGTTGGAGCGCCCCCGCACTGTTGCTGATCCTGCTACTGTCCATTATTATCAACGCTACAGTCAGCTTTCAAGTTGCCCGAATTTCTGACAAGAAACAGCGATTTTTTTGGGCTTTATCGGGAGTCGTTCTCAATGTATTAATCTTGAGCTTGTTTAAATACGCCGGTTTGCTAACTAACTTTGTTACCGATGTTTTTAATATTGCTCGCTCCGAAGGCAGCATTGCCTATTTATTCTTAAAATTGCCTCTGCCTATCGGCATTTCTTTCTACACCTTTGAAGGCATAAGTTTAATCGTAGACGTACTGACTCAAAAAAACAAAAGCGAAACAGAATCAAACGCTTACGTCTCGCCCAACTTTAGCCAACACCTGCTAAATACTTCATTTTTTATTAGCTTTTTCCCCAATTTACTGTCAGGCCCGATTTTAAAATCCAAGACTTTTTATCCGCAGATTGTTCCTAAATACTTTAAAGATATTCCTTGGAATTTCATTTTTCGCTCGCTCGTTGTTGGGTACTTCCTAAAAATGGTCATCGCCGACAACTTAAAAGACTATACCTTCTGGATCAGCTTTCCCTACTACCAAGGACTTGGAACTCTTACCAACCTGACACTGCTGTTTGGCTACTCAATACAAATTTTCGCCGATTTTGCCGGTTATTCCTTAATTGCGATCGGTTTTGCAGCCGCTTTGGGCTACAAAATTCCAGACAACTTCGACTTTCCCTACATCTCGCGTTCCCTCTCCGAATTCTGGAGAAGGTGGCACATTTCCCTCTCAACTTGGCTCCGAGATTATCTATACTTTCCCCTCGGCGGAAACCGCAAGGGAAAAATCCGAACTTATGTTAACTTAATGATAGTAATGACTTTAGGAGGATTATGGCATGGGGCTGCTTGGAGTTATGCAGTGTGGGGAATTTATCACGGATTAGGTTTAGCAGTAGAACGCTTTTTTGGGTTCGACAAATCCAAAAACAAATTGCCAGAACCAAATCAAGTAAAAACCAAACCAATCTGGCAGCAATTATTATTGGACAGCCTTAGCGTTGTAGGAATTTTCTCTTTTGTTTCCGTGGGATGGCTGCTTTTCAAACTGCCACGATTTGAAGAAGCGGTTGACTTCGCAGTTACTTTAGTTCGCAACTATAAAGTCAAGCCCGGTTGGACTAACATTATTCCGACGCTAATTTTTTCCCTACCAGTAGTGATTTATCACCTTCCCCATTTCCCCACTTGGCAAAATCGGATGAAACAGGATTCAAATAAAAACGGCCAAAAAGTCTGGAGCCTTTATCAAGATTTAGCTTTAGGAATTATGCTAGCAATGATATTCCTCAACAGTGGCAGCTCGAAACAATTTATTTATTTCCAATTCTAGAAGGTGTTCTATGTTTGTCAAATTCCCGTTGCGACCGATTTTGCGCCCGGTACTAATTTTTCTGTTTATAATGAGTTTTTATCAAGCGCTTGTCAGCGGCGGAGTTTTGCCAGCTTCTGACGGAGTTAGCCTGCTTCAAAATAATATTGTCAGAGCTCAAAGGTATATATATCAGGATGATTCCGATCTGAAAATGGTAATGGTAGGTAGTTCTCTAGCTGCCAACCTTAATATTAAAGACATTGGAGAGGGCGTAAAAAGCATAGCTTTGGGGGGAGGAGCGAGCCAAACAGGTTTAGAAATAGTTAAAAGAAGTAAAAGCAAGCCTCCTATTGTTTTGGTGGAAATTAACGATACTATTGTTCGGAAAATAGATCCAGAATTAATGGATTCTTTGTATCATCCTCTTTTTTATTGGTTACGCCAGTATCTACCGATGATGAGAGAGGAATACCGTCCGATTAGCATTTTTGTGGATTTTTTTAAAAGTCGCTCGAAGCCGAATCAAACCGTGACGCGAGAGGCTCTAGACAGATTAGAAGGTCGATATCTTACTCCCGACTTATCCCAAAAAGCTATCCAAACGGTAGTTCATATTCAAAGTCAACCTTTGTCTGAAAAAGATGCAGAAGCTATAAAAAAAGAAGCTGAGTTTATTAAAAGTCAAATCGCCGAAATCAAAAAAAATACCGGGGCTAAAGTAGTTTTATTTGACATACCGCAAGAGTCACGAGTTAACGCTGCAATCAGGATAAAACAAGTCCAAGACTTGGCTAAAAAGCTGTTTCCGTCCGATCGTTTTGAGTGGCTGCCGCCCCCGAAAGAGCGAGAATGGCGTACCAATGATGGCATCCACTTGATCCGCAGCGACGCTAGAGATTTTGCCGAGTTTTTGAGGGATAAATTGCTGAGCACGGTAGCGACGGGATCTCTTGCCACCGCGCCTAGAAAAGAAAGCTTGTAATTTATTTTGAAGTGTGCCATACTACATAATGAGCAAGTTTGGTTCAAGATCGCGAGGTTGGTACTGAGGAGGGAGAGTCCTCAAAGCCCTAAAAGCCACAGGACAAACAATTCGATTATCAGTATTAACCCGGCTTGATATGAGTTCAGCGTCAATAAAATCGAACAATGGCACGCTTAAATCAGATTATTGCGATCGAAAAAGGCATCAAAAGCCGATCCCTCCAAGAACTCGCAGAAGCTCAAAAAGCACTCCCGAAGCCCGCTGTGCTTTCTGGAATCTCCCGTACTTACCGCCCCAAAGACGAAGAAGGCGAACAACTGCCGCCAGAGTCCAAAAAAGTTGAAGTCAAAGCAGAAGAGATTATCCGCAAAACGACTGAAGTTTTGACCAAACTCTTTGACGTAACCGCAACCAAAGATTGGACAAATTGTAGGGCTCGTGCTGACGTAACTGTAGACGGAAACGTGATTTTGAGTCAAGTTCCCGTCAGCTATTTGCTATTCATTGAAAAGCAGTTAGCAGATTTGCAAGCATTCATCAAAAAACTTCCAGTCTTAGATGCTTCCGAGACGTGGAACTTTGATGCTTCGGCAGACTGTTGGGCAACAGAACCGGTGCAAACTCTCAAGACTTTTAAAACTCCGCGCAATCACGTTAAAGCTGAAGCTACCGAACACCACCCGGCGCAAGTCGATGTTTATTACGAAGATATTACGATCGGCTATTGGCGGACTGTCAAGTTTTCTGGAGCAATGCTGGCGCGGCGGATCAATGAGTTGCTGCAAAGGGTGGAAATCTTGCAGCAAGCTGTTATGTTCGCCCGCGAAGAAGCTAACAATTCTGAAGTTGAGGAACAGAGAGTGGGAGAGCGAATTTTCCAGTTTATTTTCCGCTGATTGCTTGCTTTTTTGATAGTTATGGTTTAAGATATAAACAGAGTACAAGTTTAATCTAAAACTTCAACTTAAACCGTACAAATGTAATAGTGCAGGTTCGAGTCCTGTCCCTTCTACCCAAAATAGGGGGGTAGCCCAATTGGCAGAGGCAGCATTGCGTACAAATTCAACAGCAAGTTATCGGGAAATTGGGTTTAAAACCCCGTCCTTCTAGGACGGCTTGAATTTCTTAAACCCATTCCAAAAATTTAGGGAATTGCTGGTTTTTGTGGTTGACTATAAAAGTCAAGGTTAAACTCGCAACGCCCTCGTGAAACAGGGACTCAGACACACTTTTAGGCGTAAACCGGGGGACAAAGAGCGGCGAAAACTCGCCATACAGCTAGGGTCTTAATACAGCCTCATAACCAGAAAAACAAACAATTCACTTTTTGTTAGGTAGGGTAGGGCATACCCGAACTCGCTTGTCAATATCCTAGTACGCTTTTGGAGATAGACCCTAGGCGGGTGACTGCGAATCAGGCTCGTTAATGGGTAGGATTTCTACGGTTAAAAGGTCTGAGTATTGCCGCAAGGACGTAGCACTTAAAGGTCAGTCGCTGAATTAAGAATCCCCACACCTTTAGGTTGGGGAGTGTCAATACTCTAAACTCAGCATTCACCGCCGATCGCAAAAACGAATGTCAGGAAAAAATAACATCATCGAGGTTGCTGGCTCATATCCAGCCCCCTCTACCAAACGCAGGGGGGTAGCTCAATCGGTAGAGCGCGATGCTATTAATCTTAAATCCTTGACTTAAATGTGATAGCGTGCGTAAATGGGCGGTAAATATAAACCCAGTAGTAAGGTCAGAACTGCTGGGTTTTATGCTAATAATTAAATCAATTTGTTAAATCCGTCAGTCGTGGACGTATCAAGGCCGATGATTTACTGCATCAATCCTCAATGCGAACAACGTGAAAATCCTGCTGCTGCTCAAAATTGTCAGGCTTGTGGCACGGATTTGTTAATTGGCGATCGCTATCGTATCCTTAAACCAGTGCGATCGCCCAATCCCGCACGCCCCACAGACATCTTTGAAGTTGAAGACTTGGGAACCGGGGAAAACGAATGGGGCACTGTCAAAATTTTAAAAGTCTTGAAACACACACACAATCCCGATTTAGTTCGCGTGTTCAAGCAAGAAGCGCGAGTTTTGATTTGGCTGGCCGGAAAGGGCTCAGTTCCCCAAGTCGAACCTGACGGTTATTTCCAAATTAAACTCCCCAATAATTTCCAGAAATTGTCTTGTTTGGTGATGGAAAAAATTACCGGAGAAAACTTGGCAGAATTATTAAATAAAAAACAGTACGTTTCTCAAAATCTCGCTCTTGATTGGCTGCAACAAATGAGCAATATTTTGCAGGAAATCCACAAATATCATGTAGTGCATCGGGATATTAAGCCATCCAACCTGATGGTTGAAGCCAATGGGAAATTGAGATTAATTGACTTCGGCGCCGCCACAGAAGCAGAGATAGAGACCGCACCCATAGGTTCTGCGGGATACGCCGCACCGGAACAAATTCTAGGTAAAGCAGGCGTGCGATCGGACTTTTTTGCCCTGGGACGTACTTTTGTACATTTATTAACAGGCATACAGCCGATCGACTTTCCCGTTAATGGAAAAACTGGTAAAATTAATTGGAGGAACCAGGCTGTAGATATTGACCCGTTACTCCTAGAGTCGATCGACGAATTGATAGAACCGCTACCAGAAAACCGGCCTGAAAATACCCAAGTTATTTTAGAAAAACTCAAAAATATAGAGCTTTTGATGGCCTCCCTAGAACCCAACTAATAATTCCCAATCCTCAATGCCCTGCGCGGGCCAATGCCCCATTCCCCATTCCCCAATCAATAAATCTGTTCCAACCTGCGAAAATCCCGCTCAACTTCCGCCCACAAAGCCCGATTGTGAGGGTCAGTTTTCACAGCCTTTTTCAAATAAATTCTCGCCTTATCAACCTGCTTTTCTCCGATCAAATGTCGTCCCCAGCGCTGATAGGCGATCGCCTGCCACTGACGCACCTCCAAATCTTCGGGAACCCGCTGGGCCAAACCCTCAATCAAGGCGATCGCCCGCGGGAACCTCTGATATTTCAGCAACTGCTGCAACTCAAAATAAGCATCTTGCTTTAACTTTTGTTCCACCGCCGACAGATCCGCATGAGATTGAACCGCGGCCTCTTTTCGAGTCACCTTAACTGCTTGCGGTTGAGCTTTCACCCCCCGATCCGGCGGTGTCCAAGTAGGCGGCACAGTTGAATTGGCAACTTTCGACTCCGCAACATCGGGGGGGGCAATTTTCACCAGGAACTTATAAGCCTCAGTAATAGCAATAAACTTATTTTTAGCCTGTTCGTTTCCCGGATTCACATCGGGGTGATACTGTCTCGCTAACTTCCGATAAGAGGCCTTAACTTGCGATAAACTCGCGCCAGACCTCAGTCCTAACTGTCGGTAATAATCTGCAATATCCATTTAGCATGAATGAGCGTTGATAATTCCATTAAATATGGCAGAATCCTTAAATGTAAAGATTCTGCCAAAATTTACTGCGAACTAGGTTGTAGTGCGAGGGTTGCCCGCACTACGGTGGCGCAAAAATAACTTACGGACGATCTTCGATCACTCTGTCAATCAAGCCGTATTCTCTGGCTTCCTCAGCGGACATGAAATAGTCGCGATCCATGTCCTTCTCGATTTTCTCGATCGGCTTGCCAGTATTCTTAGCATAGATATTATTGAGTTCGTGGCGCAGCCGCAGAATCTCTTTCGCCTCAATCTGAATATCCGTTGCTTGTCCCCGCGTGCCCCCAGAAGGCTGGTGAATCATGATTCGCGAGTGAGGCAAAGCTAACCGTTTTCCTTTCGCACCGGCAGCTAACAGGAAAGAACCCATCGAAGCAGCCAAGCCCACACAAATCGTCACCACGTCCGATTTAATGTGCTGCATGGTATCAAAAATAGCCATGCCTGCCGACACCATTCCGCCTGGGGAATTGATGTACAAAATAATATCCTTACCTGAATCTTCCGAATCAAGATAGAGCATCACAGCGATGATTTGATTGGCAATTTCATCGTCAATGTCCCTGCCCAAGAAAATAATTCGTTCCCGGTAGAGGCGATCGTAGATATTAATCCACTGAGTATCATAACCACCCGGCATTTTGTAGGGAACTTTTGGCACACCTATAGGCATAATTCGGAACTCCGTTTAGTTGGTAATTGGTGATCGGGCAATTGGGCATCGGGCATTGGGCATCGGGCATCGGGCATTGGGCATTGGGCATCGGGCATTGGTAATTGGGAATTGTTAGTAATAAAAAGACTATTGAGTAACTAATCAGGGTAGAAACTACTAGGCATTAACCCTTAATTCTTACTCATTCCCCATTCCCGATTGCCGATTCCCCCTTCCCCATTCCCGATTCCCGATTCCCCATTCCCGATTCCCAGTTAGATGACTCCAGCAGGCAGCGGTTTCGGCAATTCTTCCGAACTTTCAAGAACGCGATCGATCAAACCGTATTCTTTAGCTTCATAAGGCGTCATGTACAGCAACCGATCCATATCTTTAGTAATCTTTTCGATCGGTTGGCCAGTACAGCTTGCAAAAATATCAAGCATCGTCGCTTTATTTGCCAGCACTTCCTTAGCCCGAATTTGAATGTCGCTTGCTTGACCCCGCGTGTAAGCCTTGGGTTGGTGCAACACAATCGAAGCGTGGGGCAAACTCGCCCGAAAGCCTTTTGTACCAGCCGCTAACAGCATCGCAGACATCCCCATTGCCGAACCGAGGCAAATAGTGTGCACAGGCGGCTTAATGTACCTGATCGTATCGCAGATAGCGAAGGCTTCTGTTTCAAAGCCGACGGGTTCGCCACTGTAACCAGAAGTGCCGGTTGAGTTGATGTAGATTTTGATCGGCTTATCCGGGTCTTCGTACTGCAAGAACAACAGTTCAGCGATAATCAGTTCTGTTACCGCAGGCACCAGAGGCATCCCCAGATAAACGATCCGCTCCTTCAGCAACAGGGATGGCAAATCGGGAGGTGGCGTCCGAGAGTTCCCTTCCCCGTAGTATGGCGATTGCACAGCTTTAATTGGTGTGTTCATATAACCGAAATGTTGCCTGAACTGATGGAGCTATTCTTAAAGAAATAGTAACGCAATCTTTAGGTATCCCGCATGAAAGTTAGTTTGCTCCCGGTTTTAAACGACCCTAACCTTGACGCTGCCGCGCCCTCAACGCAGCGCCAGCTAGCGATTTCGGTGTCTGCGACGGCAAGCTCGATCGACTCCAGCGTACCCTTAAACCTGTGCCTGATTCTCGACCACAGCGGTTCGATGGGCGGACGCCCCTTGGAAACCGTCAAACAAGCCGCCGGACGGTTGCTCGACAGGTTGAAGCCCGGGGATCGCTTTTGTGCGGTGGCTTTCGACCACAAAGCCAAAGTCCTCGTCCCCAATCAAATTGTGGGAGATCCCGCTAGCATTAAACGGCAAATTGAGCAATTGCGATCGGCAGGTGGCACAGCAATTGATGAGGGCATTAAGTTAGGTATTGAAGAGTTGGGCAAAGGCAAAAAAGAAGCTATATCTCAGGCATTTCTGCTGACTGACGGCGAAAATGAACACGGCGACGACAGCCGCTGTTTGAAGTTGGCTAAATTGGCTGCTGACTACAACATGACTTTAAATTCTCTGGGATTTGGCGATAACTGGAATCAGGATATTTTGGAAAAGATTGCTGATGCAGGCGGCGGTGCTCTGGCACACATTCAGCGTCCCGAAGATGCGGTTGACGAGTTTGGCAAACTATTTACTCGCATCCAAGGTGTAGGTTTGACTAATGCTTATTTGCTATTTTCACTGATGCCAAAAGTACGGTTAGCCGAACTCAAACCGATCGCCCAAGTTGCCCCGGATACGATCGAATTACCGGTACAGCAAGAGGGCGATCGTTTTATGGTGCGCCTGGGAGATTTAATGAAGGATATAGAGCGAGTAGTTTTGGCTAATATTTATATTGGACAGTTGCCCGAAGGTACACAGGCGATCGGGCAATTGCAAATTCGCTACGACGATCCGAGTGTCGGTCAAGGTTTGCTTTCCGATCCTGTTGCACTTTCCGCTAATGTCCTAAAAGTTTATCAGCCGGCACTTAACCCGACGGTGCAGCAGCACATTTTAGCTTTGGCTAAATACCGCCAAACTCAACTCGCAGAAACTAGATTGCAACAGGGCGATCGAGCCGGCGCGGCGACAATGCTGCAAACGGCGGCGAAAACTGCTCTGCAAATGGGCGATAAAAGTGCCGCAACCGTGCTGCAAACTTCTGCTACTCGTTTGCAGTCTGGCGAACAATTGAGTGAAGCCGATCGCAAGAAAACTCGGATTGCTTCTAAAACTATTTTGAAGTAATCGCACGATTTGAAATTTTAAATAATTTTAAATTGGGCGATCGGACAATTTGGCGATGCTAAATCGCCTCTACAAAAACGAAACCCGCACCCAGGCGGGTTTCAATATTATGAGTCTAGCCTGCAAAAAGCGAGAGTTAGTGTAGCCCGATTGTTTCAAGCCGTGGAGCGACAAGAAGCTCGATCGTTTAGAATGTTTGTATCACCTATCAAGAGTGCTTGTATGAACCAGACAATATCTGATAAAGTACGCTGGACTACCGCAGATTTAGAACTATTGCCCGATAACGGCGATCGTTACGAAATTATTGATGGAGAGTTATTTGTGACTAGAGCACCGCATTGGGGTCATCAACAGACTTGTGGCAGATTTTTTTCGTGCCTTGATACTTGGTCGATGTCTACTGGTTTGGGACGAGCAGCCATCAATCCGGGTCTTATTTTTACGGACGCTGATAACGTCATTCCAGATGTAGTTTGGGCGAGCAATGAACGCTTGGCTATCTTGTTAGACGAAGCCGGCCATTTAACCGCCGCACCTGAGTTAGTTGTTGAAGTATTGTCCCTCGGTGCAGACAATGAAAGACGCGATCGAGATTTGAAACTCAGACTCTATTCGGTACGAGGAGTACAGGAATACTGGATTGTGAATTGGCGGTTGCAGCAAATAGAAGTTTATCGCAGGGAACAAGCAAGTTTAAGGCTCATTGCTACGCTGTTGAGCCATGATGAACTAACTTCGCCTTTGTTACCTGGTTTTAGTTGTTCTGTTGCTCAAATTTTTGCTTAGATTTATGAAACACTTTTACCGGGCGATCGGCATTTTAGGATTTGTTACCGTTTTGGGTGGCATATCCCCTGCCATTCCAGCAGAGTCAGCGCCAATACTCATCGTTCAAAATCCTGCTGAAGACTTATTTAATAGTGCTTTAGCCAAATCAGAGGCAGGCGACATTCAAGGGGCGATCGCCGATTACACCGAAGCTATTCGCCTCAACCCCAACTACGCCAAAGCCCACAACAAACGCGGCATCATCCACGGCCGCAATCTCAAAGATTATCCAGCAGCAAAAGCAGATTTCGATCGCGCAATTGAAATTAACCCCAACTACGGCGACGCCTACTACAACCGCGCCAGAGTCCGCGAGTTCTTAGAAGACAAAGACGGGGCGATCGCCGATTATCAAAAAGCAGCCGAACTTTATCAAAAAGACGGCAATACCAACGATTATCAAGATTCTATCAAACATCTTCAAATGCTGCAAGAATAGAGTGCTTTTGAAAACATAGTATAATATCCTTCGATCTGCATTCATCTGCGTCCATCTGCGGTTAAACATTCCAAATTAACTATTCAAAAAATGCCCGAAACTTCCACCGTTACCGTTACTGTACCCGCTACAACCGCCAATTTAGGCCCCGGCTTCGACTGCATCGGCGCCGCTTTAAGCCTCTACAACCGCTTCCAATTCTCCCGACTCGAACCCTCAGCAACAGAGAAACTAAAAATTACCGTTACAGGCAAAGAAGCCGCCAAAGTCAAGACAGATGACAGCAATCTCGCTTATCTAGCCTTTGTCAAGTTATACGATCGCCTGAACCAATCGCCGCCACCCGTAGCCATACATATAGATATGCAAGTGCCGCTGGCTAGAGGTTTAGGAAGTTCCGCCACAGCTATTATCGGTGGGTTAGTCGGTGCAAATGAATTAGCCGGAAAGCCTTTGAGTCAGGTGGAAGTGATGCAATTGGCGATCGAACTTGAAGGACATCCCGACAACGTTGTCCCCGCTTTACTGGGAGGATGTCGCCTCGCTGCGTCAACTTTGAGAATTGAACCGCAGAGGCGCAGAGAACACAGAGAGGAGGATGCAGAGGGTTTTGCTTGGGAAATTTGCGATATTCCCTGGCATCCGAATGTTGTGCCGGTGGTAGCCATCCCCGATTTTGAACTTTCTACAGCCGAAGCCCGCAAAGTTTTGCCTGCAGATTACAGCAAGGCTGATGCGATTTTTAATGCTGCACACCTCGGTTTGCTGGTGCGGGCTTTGGAAACTGGCAATGAAAACTGGCTGCGCTGCGCCCTCCAAGACAAAATTCACCAGCCTTACCGGCAATCTCTGATTAAGGGATATGAAGGGGTGCAACAAGCTGCCCTGAATGCAGGGGCTTGTGGGATGGTAATTAGCGGTGCGGGGCCGACGCTTTTGGCTTTAACGGATGTGGCTAACGCTGTTGCGGTTGAGAGAGGGATGGCGGCTGCTTGGATGGAATTTGGGGTGAAGGCTGATGTAAGGGCGATCGGCCTCGATACTCAAGGGGCGCAAGTCTCCCTTTAGTTATTCCACTGCTGGACACACAACATCTAGATCAGCGCCTTTTGTAGGGGCAATTCCCTGTGGTTGCCCCTATCCATAGGATTGTTGCGTCAGTCCACCAACGCCTGTTTTATTACCGGATTAAAAATTGTTTTCGGCGACCATTCAAATCTCTTGAATATTAACTAAAGTCTCTTTTTGATAACTTCTGCCATTCCTTCTACAAAATTTTACATCAAAAAATTTACCTCAAAAAAAATGCAGTCATGGTAGGGGCGGATTCAGCATCATCTCAGGCTAAAACCAACAATTTCAAAAACCCGCCCCCACCAACGAACGGTTAATACTCTTAATTAACTGTGACGCAGCGGAAGCTCTAGCTGAATTTTAGTGCCTTTACCCGGTTCGGAAAAACACTTGAACTCTCCTTTGTGCTGCTCTACAATTATCCGATAGCTGAGAGCAAGTCCCGATGATATGGGTGGTTCCGCAGGTTTTGCTCCCAAAAATGGATCGGAAATTTGGGCTGTGATATCTTTGCTATGTGCGATGTCGTTATCAGCAATCTCAATCGAAATTCGCTGAGCATCGACTACCTGAGTGGTAATCAAAATCACGGGCTTAAATTTGATTGATTCCAACTCCTCTAACTCTTGAGCCGACTCTTCCAAAGCATCGATCGCGTGATTGATGATATTCAGAAAAGCTTGATTGAGCAGACCTGCATAACACTCAATCTGTGGCAAATTGCCGAATTGTTTCATCACCTTGATGTCTCGCCTTCCCTCGCGAGCCGGCAAGCGGTGCTGCAACAACAACAGAGTATTTTCTAAACCGTCGGAAACATCAAATAACTGCCAGCCCGATCGATCGCTGCGGGAAAAATCCTGTAGCGACAAAATTATTTGGCGGATGCGATCGCTCCCGGTACGCATGGAACTCACAATTTTTAATAAATCGTCGAGTACGAATTCCACATCCATATCTTGTTGTTTTTGCAGAATTTCCGCTCCGGGATTGACTAGCTCTTTTTGATACAATCGCAGCAGTTCAATTAAATCGGTCGCGTAGCTTTGGACGTGAGTTAGATTGCTGTAAATAAAAGTAATTGGGTTGTTAATTTCGTGGGCTATCCCAGACACCAATTCGCCCAAACTAGACATTTTTTCAGTTTGCAGCATTCGATCTCGCGACAGATCCAATTCTTGCTGGGTTAACTCCAACTGCCCCCTCAACTCGTGCGATCGCTTAGACGCGCGCACCCGCGCCAATAATTCCTGCTTAACTATCGGTTTAAACAGAAAATCGTCAAAGGGCGCATCCAATGCTTGAACTTCATCAAATTGCTCCGGTGTTGTCAGCAGAATAAAATAGGCGGCCGCCAATTCTCGCTCGGCTTTCACCAGCCGGCACACCTCCAAAAAGTTGATTTGAGGCGAAGTCCCGTCGCAAATTATCGCATCGGGGGACAATTCCTTCGCCAACTCTAAACCCTCCTTGTCGTCGGGAACGACTCTCACCTGATGTCCCTCTTGGCTGAGTAACTCTTGGACAACTTGAAAAGTCACAGTATCCGCGATGATCGCCAGAATCTTTGCCATACTTTTACCACCTCCACAAATTACTTTTTAGGATACAACCGCCAGAATTGCGCTGACAGATTTAAAATTCCAAAATAGTTCAATTACATCAAAAAACAGCCCATACCCGCTCCCTCAAAACCAAAAATAGCTTATACCATTTTAGATTTTATATTTTAGAGTAAAAAATTGGGAATGACTTACTGTATAATAATAGTTGGGAGCTTGCCTAAAGTTGCATATTTTTTGGGGACTGGTATCACGAGAAGGTATAATTTTAGACGGGTAATGCAAAAATGCCAATTTTCTCCTTCGTAATTAATGTTACATCAGAGCTTTCGGCCGATAGACTGCTGAGGGCGATCGCAGATACTTTCTCAAATTGCGCCAGGAAACAATAAAAAACTTTAAAATTAATTAATAGTATCGTTAAATTCACCTTCTCGGTCAGCGCCTGGGAATGCCAATTACCAACACCACCTCAACTTTGATTCAAGCCGAAACACTAGAACTATTAGAATGGCCGCGCCTGTGTCAGCACTTGGCTACCTTCGCGGCCACCAAACTCGGCGTCGCCGCCGCCCTTGACCTCGCAATCCCAGCAACTCAAGCTCAAACAGCAGAACTCCTCGCCCAAACTCAGGAAACTTATCAGTTAGAGAGCCGCGCTGGCGGTGCTTTGAGTTTTGAAGGAATCCAAGACATCGGCACTTCCCTGCAGCGAGCCGAACTCCAAGGTTTGCTCAGCGGCGAAGAATTGCTGGCAATTGCTACTACCCTCGCCGGAGCAAGGCAATTGCGCCGGATAATTGACTCTCAGGCAGATGTGCCGACGCTCAAAGAACTGGCAGCCCAATTGCGGACTTATCCTGAACTAGAGCAAGAAATCCATCGCTGTATAGACGATCGCGCTCAAGTAGCAGACAGAGCAACTCCTAAATTAGCAGGAATTAGAGTTCAAATGCGACAGTTGCGCGATCGCATTTATCAAATATTGCAGGGGATTTTGCAGCGCCAATCCAACGCCGTACAAGAACAGCTAATTACCCAAAGAAGCGGACGCTTTGTCATTCCCGTCAAAGCTCCCCAAAAAGATGCCATACCGGGCATAGTTCACGACTCCTCGGCCAGCGGCGCGACACTGTACGTAGAACCCCACAGCACAGTCAATCTTAACAACCAAATGCGGCAGTTTCTCAGGCAAGAACAAGCCGAAGAAGAAGCAGTCCGCCGCGCCCTCACGGAGCAAGTCGCAGCAGTAAAACCCGATTTAGACAGATTGGTGGTTGTAGTTACAACTTTAGATTTAGCGGCCGCTAAAGCGCGTTATAGTTTTTGGTTGCAAGCAAATCCGCCGAAATTTATCGAATTGGGAGAACCCGAATTAGCACCAAAAAATCCCGAAAAAGAAGATGAGGAAAAAGAAGAAGAGGAAAACTCAGAAAACAGTCAATTATTAATTCGCAACCTGCGATCGCAAATTACCCTGCGCCAGTTGCGCCATCCTTTATTAGTTTGGCAGCAACAGCACGAGCAAGGCTTTCCCGTCGTGCCGGTCGATTTAACGATCGGGCCGCACATCCGCGTCGTCGCCATCACCGGCCCCAACACCGGCGGCAAAACTGTTACCCTCAAGACCTTGGGCTTGGCAGCTTTAATGGCGAAAGCAGGAATGTTTGTTGCCGCCCGCGAACCCGTAGAATTGCCTTGGTTCGACAATATTTTGGCTGATATTGGTGACGAACAATCTTTGCAGCAAAGTTTGTCTACTTTCTCCGGCCATATCCGCCGCATTAGCCGCATTTTAGAAGTTTTAGGCAATAAATCGCTTGGGGAAGAGGAAGGGGAAGAAAACTTAAACCTTCCAATTACTAATACTTCGGCTACGCTCAGTACAAGTTCCCCAGCCCCCATACTTCGGCTACGCACTTCAACGGAGCTCAGTACAAGCTCAGAACAAGTGCCCCATGTCCCATGCCCCATGCCCCATGCCCCATGCCCAATTCCCAAATCTTTAGTTTTGTTAGACGAAGTAGGAGCGGGGACAGATCCCTCAGAAGGCAGTGCATTGGCGATCGCCCTGTTGCAATACCTCGCCCAACATTCCCTATTAACAGTTGCAACTACCCACTTTGGCGAACTCAAAGCCCTCAAATATCAAGACTCCCGCTTTGAAAATGCCTCAGTAGAATTTGACGACAATTCCATGCAGCCAACCTATCGCTTGCTGTGGGGAATTCCCGGACGTTCCAACGCCCTCACCATTGCCAAAAGACTCGGTTTGCTAGCATCCATAGTCGATGAAGCTCAAACCTATGTCGGGGGAGCGTCTCAAGATGTCAATCAAGTGATTGCTGGACTCGAAGCACAGCGCCGGAAACAGGAAACCAAGGCCAGAGAAGCAACTCAACTGCTACACCAAACCGAAAAACTGCACAGAGAAGTTTCTCAAAAAGCAGCGGCTTTGCAAGAGCGGGAGCGAGAACTAAAAATAGCTCAGGAAGTGGCAGTAAATGAGGCGATCGGGTCGGCAAAATCAGAAATTGCTCAAATCATTCGTCGCTTGCAGTCGGGCAACCAGACGGCTCAAAATGCCCAACAAGCGACAGAAACCTTAAATCAAATTTCTGAAAAACACCTGCCCTCTCGGCAACAACCGGCTAAACCCAAACCGAGTTTTATGCCGAAAGTGGGCGATCGCATCCGCATTCCCAGCTTGGGCCAAACCGCCGAAGTCCTCAGCGGCCCCGATGCTAACGAAGAGTTGAGCGTTCGATTTGGGATTATGAAAATGACTGTCAAACTCGGAGAAATTGAATCCCTCGACGGTCAAAAACCGGAAACTAAAGCTCAATTAGCCAAGGCGGCCGCCCAAGCACAAGCACTCGCTACGGCTAAAGCTAAGCAAGCAGCGGCGGAACCTGCAAAACCCAATCCCGAAATTGCCATTCGCACTGCTAATAATTCGATCGACCTACGGGGAGCGAGAGTCTCAGACGCAGAAATCGAAATAGACAGAGCTCTTTCCAAAGCCGTGGAATACGGAGTCCTGTGGATAATTCACGGCAAAGGTACGGGACAGTTGCGGCGCGGGGTTCACGAGTTCCTCGCGAATCACCCGCAGGTTTCCCGCTTTGAGCTCGCCAGTCAAAAAGAAGGAGGTGCAGGTGTAACGGTGGTTTATTTGAAATAGTCAGGATTTACGCATTTCCGGTTGACTCGTAATTATAGCAATCCTAAATCATTGGTGAATTTCTTACTCCCTCCCCTTAGTAAGGGGAGGGTTGGGGTGGGGTAAAAAAAATACGACTCCTGCAAGGATTCCTATATCTAGTTGTATGCAGCAAAACAAGTCGCAACGAACATATCCTACTGATGCAACCGGAATGGATACTATACTGCAAATGTGGAATAATTAAGAGTTGCTTTCCCACTTTAGTAACTGCCTGACTAATGAAAAAAACTCCCTCAAATGAAGTTTTGGTTGGCGACTGTCGTGAAGTGATGAAGACCTTGCCAGAAAATTATATTTCTGCGTGTATCACTGACCCACCTTATAATTATGAATTTATTGGTCATAAATGGGATGACTCAGAAATTCAAAGGCGTATTGAAAGAGTCAATGGCAAGGGAAATAAAACCCTTGTTAAAAACATTCCCTATGGCAGTGGTTTAGCAGGCGGAGTCAGAAACCAAAAATGGTATCAAAGGAATCGCAACAACACTCTGGATTATGAAAAGTGGTGCTTTGAGTGGGGTGAGCAGCTTTTTCGGATCTGCAAACCGGGTGCGACAGTTTTAGTTTTCAATAGCACACGAACGGTTGCTCACGTACAAGTAGCACTTGAAAGTGCTGGTTTCTATGCGAGAGATATTCTTGTTTATAAAAGATCGAGTGGTATTCCTAAAGGTGTCAATATCAAACAACAGTTAGAGAAGAAAGGATATGAAAATTCTGAACAATGGGATGGTTGGCACAGTTGTCTGAGGAACGAATGGGAAGCAATCTGCGTACTTCAAAAACCACTGGTCAATAATTACTTGGAAACTCTACAGGAGTACGGTACTGGTCTATTTTATACTAAAGATCAGTTCGGTGGTTTTCAGTCCAATATTTTAGAAGGTATACAGCGTGAGAAAACCGAGGAGTTTAACGTTCATTGCACAGTTAAACCAATCGCTCTAATGAGAAAGCTGGTCGAAATATTTGTACCGCGTTTGGAAAATTCTATTCTAATCGATCCTTTCGCAGGATCGGGAACTACTTTGCTGGCGGCGCAAGAATTTGGCATTAGGTATGTTGGCATTGAAATAGTACCTGACTACATAGAGATTATCAACAAGCGCCTTGATAGTTTCAGCGGTATACAGGGAATTCTCCCACTTTTTCAATAAGAAATGACTTTAAATCAAACCCGCTTATTGTTTGTATAAACTCAAACGAATCGTCCCCTGTGTAAACTTTCCAAGTCCCTACTTGGCACGCTGTAATAGCTGCGGGCAAATTATCTTGTCTGAGAATTAAAAATACGGGTTCGTAATTATAAGTACGAAGTAGTGGGCCATAAGATTTGAACTTTTTCAGCGTTCCAGAGTCTCCTGAGCCAATACGATATTTTGTATCTATTGCGTACCCATCAACAATCAGATCGCACGGCTCATCGCTTCCAACTTTAAATGCTGGCTGAAAGCTACTGCAATATGTTTTACACGTTTCAGTAACTAACAATTGCCAACACATACCTAACTCTTCCAATATTGCCTATTTTCTTTTTTTATTAGAGGAGAAATACCAAACACATCCATTAAAATATCGTGTTCTTCATTCTCTTCTGCATAAATTTTCTCTGTAAATGAGTTTTGGTATCTTGCTAAAATTTGCTCTAGTCTTCTTTCAGTCATCAGCAGTTACCAGTTCAGCTAGACTAACGGATAATGCCTTGGCTATTTTGCTGGCATTAAGTAGCGTTATATTCCTTTCACCTCGTTCAACTGAACCAATATAGGTGCGATGTAATTCCGATAGTTCTGCAAGCTGATCTTGGGAAAGATTTCTGAGCTTTCTGAAATGTCTAACTTTTTTACCAAATTGCTCCGTAATATCCATAGATGGCGCCAGATGAAGCAATGACAACTATAATCTGACAGACTATAAGTAGCGACAGACTATAAGTAGCACTCGCTCTCGCAAGGATCGATATAAGCCCCGATAGTTTCAAAGCACTGATTTGATTTCGGTCACTGTGTGGCGTAGGATGGTTAGGGGTGAAAATCTCTGGGTTTTGCCGATCGCGATCGATCGAACTTGAAACCGCAACTTTATAACCCGCAACTCCGTCCAGCAGTTAGGATTGCCGGAATCAAAGCAACGAGCTATGGAGACAACTTAACAGATGTGCTGTTGCCCACAGGCCCAAAAGCTTTAATCAGTGCATACTGTTTGATATCCAGCCTCAACCAGTCTTAATTTCCCGTGCTGAAGCCATGCGCTCGACCGTAAAGTCCTCCGCTCCCACAAACGAAACGGGCCCATCTCCCAACTGGGAAGAATTGACCCAAAAAGCACCAGAACCTACCCAGTTGGACAACATTAAAGCCCAACTGGATTTAGTGCTGTTAGCCCTAGAAGCACTGGCAGAAATTGGCTCAGAGGCGATGCTCAAGGTAGCAGCCGAACTGAATTTAGAGCCAATGGTAGCCGATCGGGTAGCTTTGTGGCGGCTGCGCCAATCTAACCCGCTGCGGAAAGGCCACGGAGGGCGCAAAAAACTAGATGTGGAGGAAGCTCGATCGCTCGTTTTGATAAGCTGTCATTTGGCAAAACAGCACCAAGCTTTAATCCGCCGCGCTGTTGCTTTGCTCGAACAAATGGCAGAGCAAAACCGCGAACCTCACACAATCGCTTTGCTGGGAGATTATATTGACAGGTTCAGCAACACTTATGGCTCGCGCATGGAAGATGCAGAAAATTTATCGGCCCGAGAATTGACTGATTTGGCCCTCAAACTCCTGATCGATTTGCTGTTTTACAGCAGTCCCGGCGGCCACCGCCGCCTCTGGCTGGCTCTTCTAGACCGCGCTAAAAATTAAACAACAGTCAGTAGTCAGTAGTCAGTAGTCAGTAGTCAGTAGTCAGTAGTCAGTAGTCAGTAGTCAGTAGTCAGTAGTCATTAGTCAGTAGTCAGTAGTCAGTAGTCATTAGTCAGTAGTCAGTAGTCAGTAGTCAGTAGTCATTAGTCAGTAGTCAGTAGTCAACAGCCAACAGTCAGCAGCCAACAGTCAGCAGCCAACAGCCAACAGTCAGCAGCCAACAGCCAACAGTCAACAGTCAACAGTCAACAGTCAACAGTCAACAGTCAACAGTCAACAGTCAACAGTCAACAGTCAACAGACTTTCTGCTATGGTTCTCAAACGCTACACGCCCCCCACTTGCACGCTGGAAATTACAGCCAAAAGTTCGCCTCTATCTCGGTGGGCGGGCCAACCAGTGTTTAAATCTTTAAGTTTTGAGCTGCGACTCGACGACCCCAGGCTGCCAGATACCGAACACGTTACTCTCAGGGGCGATCGAATTCAACTCGAAACCCTCCACGAAGCTGTCAGCAACTACGTCCAAAACTTGCTGGGCCAATCCCGCGATTGGGAAAGCAACCTCAACTCTCAAACAGGCCGTATCCCTGCAGGTTCAGACTCGCCAGAAGTCGCGCGTAATGCCGTTATATTCGATCGATCCGTCAACACTTCCGAACTAGCAACCTCCGCCCCAAACACTGCCTACCTTCCGGTTCCCCCCCGCTTAGAGCCCCGCGGCTTACTTGCCCACAACTTGTTTTTAGGCTCTTTGAGCGCCGTAGAATCCGGGCCAGTAGTTCCCTTGAGCACCCTGCAACTGTTTGACTTGGCCACAGCACTAGATGACTGCGCCGCCGAAGTGATGGCGCTTCCCAACCTCAACCGCGAGCCCCGACGGCCGGTGTCCTCACCCTGGCTCAAGGTCGCAGCAATGCTGGTGGCCAGCGCGGGCCTGACGACAGGAATTATCAAAATGCTCGATCGAACCGCCACCTCCCCGCAAACCGCCACAGCCCCCGCCACAGCCCCCGCCAATCCACAATTGAACACCACTCCAGGAAACCCCCAGTTAGCTGCCGGCGTTTCCCCCAGTCCAGTTCCCGCCCTACCGACACCCCCAGCACCAACGCCCGCAGCCACACCCGGTTTACCGCCCCTGCCACCCCCGCCCATCAACACCGCAGCCTCCCCCAGCCCCAGCTTGCCCCCCATCGCCCTCGCCCCAACTCCCCCCACCAACAAACCCAGCCCCATCCAGCAGCCACCCCTACTATTTCCCGCCAACGGCAGCGCACCCAGCGCCCCACAGAGCGCCCCAGCATTCCCTCAAGGGTCAACAATCACTATTCCCGCCCCCGAAGAACCGCCCCAGGGCCGCCCCCAAGCACCCGCACCAGTACCCTACCTGCTGCCCCCATTACCGCCGAGACTAGCTCCCGCCGTACCGCCCCCCCTGCCGCCCTCCCTGTCTGCTTCCAGATTTCCCGTTCCCCCGCCGCAACCCTTCCCCAGCCCCATCGAGCCGATTGTCCCCCCCGCCAGTACCGAACTCCCAGCCCTTGAGGACGCTCAACCGCCTACGGAGTCTGAGGATAACAACCAGGTGGCGGCAAGCAAAAAAAACCGCACTTTATTTGATACAATTCCTCAAGTTTCAGAAGCTAGAACTTACTTTGAGGAACGCTGGAAGCCTCCTGAAGGAATGGAACAAACTTTGGAATACAGCGTGCTGATCGATGAAAATGGGTCAGTTCAAAGTGTTGTGCCGATGGGAAAAGCAGCAGCAGATTATATCGAGCAAATTAATATGCCATTAGCCGGCGAGCCGTTTGTTTCTGCAGTTTCTAATGGAAAAAACCCAAAAATTAGAGTTGTTTTGAGACCAAACGGTCGAGTACAAACCTTTTTGGAAGAGAGTGATTGAACGCTCTCAAACACATTATCCAGATGGGAAATCCCGGTTAATTGCTAATCTTAAACAAGGTCAATAAAAATCAATTTTTAACTGCGACAGCAGCAGCCAGCCTATTGACAGTTGCTCCCGTTTATGCTACTCATATCTCTTTACCCGTGGGGGCAGAGTCACCATTGACAAAAGTTGCTGACACTCCTCAACCGATGCTCATTGCACACCCTACAAACTTCCTTCTGCCTTCTGCCTTCTTCCTTCTATCCTTTACATCCGTTACAGAATCCGTTGCCGAACTTCCTTCTTCCTTCTATCCTTTACATCCGTTACATCCGTTACATCCGTTACATCCGTTACAGAATCCGTTGCCGAACTTCCTTCTTCCTTCTATCCGTTACATCCGTTACATCCGTTACAAAATCCGTTGCCGAACTTCCTTCTTCCTTCTATCCTTTACATCCGTTACATCCGTTACATCCGTTACATCCGTTACAGAATCCGTTGCCGAACTTCCTTCTTCCTTCTTCCTTCTTCCTTCTATATCATCAATGCCCTTTTTTTCTATCCCAAACTTCTCCAATCCAATAAAAAACTGCAATCCCGCCAAAACTAAATAAAAAATCTTCAATACTAGCAGTACGATTGGGTAAAATCGCTTGCAGCATTTCTTCCGCAGCAGTAAAAATAGTAAAAATTGCGGGCCCGAAAGGAATTGAATAATTAAACAAATTCATATTTTTTTTGCCACTTGCTCTATGGCACAAAAAAGATGCTATTCCGTACAAAATAAAGTGGCCGAGTTTGTCATAAGGCGGATGAGCTAGAGGAAAGTTGACTAATTTCCCCGTACCTGCTAAAAGCATAATACTGAGAAGAATTAAAACGTACACAAAACAAGCAACTATCCAGAATTTTTTTGAGAACTTCATCTTGTTTTTTGCCAATACCGACTAGACACAAACCAAGGCAGCCCAACGCGAAACTAATATCAAATCTGGTTAAGTGCGTATTGTATTTGTAGGCCTCTGCCTAGCAGTAGCAGCCGCTCAAATTTAATTTGTTTTCACTGTCAAAACTTGCGGCGGCGACGCATCGGGCGGATAAATAAAATCCACTTCTACAAGCCGCTTTTCTCCCGATTTCATCTCTAATTTCACCAAAGGTTCCCCCTGCTGTCCCCGCCGCTGCACTAAATGCACGTACCGAGTTTGAGGCACTTTATTGTCATCAGTATAACGCACTCTGACAGTTCCCCTAAAAAAAGTTTGAGGTGCAGGAGGTTCTAAAAAACTAAGTCCTCCTGAAGTTAATTTGTCTGTCTTAATTGGAGTTTGAATCGCGACAGTTACAGTTTGATTTTTGCTGGTAGAATTGTACAGCGGTAAGCTGAGACTGTATTGAATTCCGTAATTGCCGTGGGCGCGGTATGCTGTATCTGGGTAACGGACTAGCATCTTCGCACTTTGCACTTGATTTGTGCCCAGCATTCCGCGCGGGAGGCTGCTTAATGGGTAGGAAAATGCTGTTCCGGGTTGGGGAATTGCTAGGTTTGATGCGGCGGGGTTGTCTGAGATAAGTGCTCGCCATTCTGAACCTAATGCTACACCGGCAACTCGGCCGTAAATTATTTGACCTTCGGTGATTTCGGGCGGTGTGGGAGTTCGATCGCGCGGCCCGGCTATATTACTATTGTCTAATAAGTTTTGCCATTCTGCTAAGTTGGGCGATCGCTCGTTTCCCTCTGCGTCAACTCTGGCAAACATCGCCAGACTGGCAACATAGACTATACCATCGCTGCGTAACCGCATCAAGGTCGATCGACCTTGATGCGGCGGTACCAATCCCCGCACCGGTATCGCATGATTCATCAACAGTTGGCTTTTTCCCGGTGGAATAATTAACCCAGGCTCAAAGTCAGACTGTCTCCTTCCTCTGAGAATATCATTCACAGCGCGACTTCCCGGCCCCGCGTAAATATTACTGTTTGAATTATCGACTTGCGGCGGCAATTCAATAAAAGGTGCATCGGGTTGACTGAGATAACTCGCAGCTTGCAATATATCTAATGTTACAGGTTTATTGCCAGGATTATAAACAATTACTCCTTGATACAACGTTCGCAAATCTTCCGGGGAAGGTGCGCGGGCTATGTGGTGGGCAAATATGTCGAAACGTCCTTGAAACGGAAAGTTTAAATGTGCCGCCGGAAATCTTTTACCATCTGGGGGAAATGTCGAAAGCAAAATTCCTTCTTGCAGCACTACTTCTGGACTGTTGCTGTTAAATACTGGTATGTTGTCTAACTGTCCGGGGAGAGGTCGCACTTCTTGGATTTGGAGGATTTCTTGAGGTGCGGGAGGGGTTTGGGCTAAGGGGATGATTGATATAATTGGCAGCATTTTTGAGAGGAGTTTTTTTTACCGCAGAGGGCGCAGAGGGCGCAGAGGAAGAGAGGGAAGAGGAGAGGATGTGAATATTTGTGTCAGGGCGGGTTTTGTACGGATATTTTGCTCAGTTATAGCAGATATTGGGATTTTTACCTCGCCCACTGTTGTAATATGTAATTGTAAAATTTGGCGGTGTCTACTTTATCCATTGCTTGAATTTTTCGTCCTCCTATTTTAACTTTTGTGCGTCCTTGGCTGATGCCTTCGGTAATAATTTCTGTTTCCCATTCTCGCAGTTGGTAAAATTCGGGATGCGCTAAATAAGCGGTTGCCAAAATGTCCCAAAAATAGTAATCTTGAGATATTGCTAGGGCATAACACTGTCCTGCTAAGTCGGAAATTGGATATTTGCGCTGTTTTGCTAAGAGATTGGAAAATTCTACAGTTAGCGGTACATTATTAGTGATATCTAAAGGACACATGACAACGGGAATTTGGGTTTGCCAAATTCTATCGATTGCTATCGGGTCCCAGTAAGCATTCCATTCCGCCGACATATCTTGTCCGGGTTCCATATCTTTGCTAACATTGCCGATAACATTGAGGGCGCCTCCCATCCAGACAATTTCTTGAATTTTGCTTTCAATTTCTGGCGCGATATCTAAAGCTTGCGCTACTGTTGTTAACGGCCCCGTTACCATTAATGTGACTGGTGCGGCTGCATCTCGCAAAACTCGCACCATAAAGTTTTGTCCGGGTTCTGATATTAACGGCGTGTCAATGGTTCCTTTTTCATTTAGAATGGGAAGTCGATCGACTGCAAAGGAATCTCGCCGAAATAACACCGGAAATGGGTTGAGTCCCCGCACGGTACTCGCCGCCACCGGAACTTCTGAACGCCCCATCAAATCCAGGATTTTGCGCGTTGCACTCACCGCAGGTTGAATGTAGCAGTCCGCAGGAGTTACAATTACTCCCAGAGTTTCGACTTCCTCCATTGTCATCAGCAACACGACTGAGAGATAGTCGTCAACTGCACCGTCGTGATCCATTAGTACGAGTTTTTTGGACATTTTGCTTCCCCGGTGACTGAATTAGTGTAAAGTACAAATATAATTTTTTTTGTGCGAGAAACACAACTGCCTCAACTATATGAATACAATATCACCTTACGGTTCTTGGAAATCACCTATTTCTTCCGATTTAATTGTTTCTGGAACTGTCGGACTCGGACAAATTGCTATTGACGGCGATGATATTTACTGGGTTGAGGGAAGGCCTTCGGAAGCGGGAAGAAGCGTCCTCGTGCGGCGCAATCCTGACGGTACAATCAACGACGTGGCACCGCATCCTTTTAATGTTCGCACTCGCGTTCACGAATACGGCGGCGCTTCCTTTGCAGTGGCTGGCGGTGTTGTCTATTTTTCTCATTTTGCCGACCAACGTATTTATTCTCAAACATTAGATTCTCAACCCCAACCTCTGACACCTGCTGCTAATTCTCGCTATGCAGATGCGATAATTGACAAGCAGAGAAATCGCCTGATTTGCGTGCGCGAAGACTATGCAGGTGAGGGCGAACCTGTCAATACTATTGTTAGCATTAATTTAGATAACGGCGAAGATATTCAAATCTTAACTCAGGGCAATGATTTTTATGCTTCCCCTCGTTTAAGTCCAGACGGTTCTCTACTTTCCTGGATTTGTTGGAACCATCCAAATATGCCGTGGGATGGCACAGAATTGTGGGTAGCAGAAATTAATGCTGACGGTTCTTTAGGTGAAAAATACTTGGTTGCTGGCGGGGTTGAGGAGTCAATTTTTCAACCGGAATGGTCGCCCGATGGAGTTTTGTATTTTGTTTCTGACAAGTCTAACTGGTGGAATTTCTATAGAACCGTCAATCCCCGCTTGCCGAGGGAACAGCAAGAGGTCGAACCTCTGTGCGAAATGGCGGCTGAATTCGGACTTCCCCAGTGGGTTTTTGGAATGTCTACTTATGCCGTTGTCTCGGAAAGCAAAATTATTTGCACCTACACTCAGCAAGGCCTGTGGTATTTAGCGAGTATTGATTTAACGACAAAGCATTTGACAACTATTGACACGCCTTACACTGATATTTCGTCTGTCAAAGCGCGGGGAGAAACAGTTGTTTTTCTGGCAAGTTCGCCGACTGAATCTACTGCTATTGTCCAACTAAATTTAGCAACAAGCCAACTAGAAATCTTGCGTAAATCAAGCAATTTAAGCGTCAATACGGGTTATCTTTCTGTACCGGAACCTATCGAGTTTCCCACGGAAAACAATTTGACTGCTTTCGGTTTCTTCTATCCCCCAAAAAATCAAGATTTCGCAGCGCCTGCGGGTGAAAAACCGCCGCTTGTTGTGAAAAGTCACGGCGGCCCAACTGCTGCTACTTCTAGCAGCATGAATTTGAAAATTCAATATTGGACGAGTCGCGGTTTTGCCGTGCTCGATGTTAATTACGGCGGCAGCACTGGTTACGGCCGAGAATACAGAAAAAGACTGCAAGATAGTTGGGGAATTGTCGATGTTGATGACTGCGCTAACGGTGCTAAATATTTAGCTCAAAAAGGTTTAGTTGATGGGGAAAGAATGGCGATCGCCGGAGGCAGTGCAGGGGGGTACACCACTCTGTGCGCTCTTACTTTCCGCGATGTGTTTAAGGCCGGTGCGAGCTATTATGGAGTTAGCGATTTGGAAGCTTTGGCAACGGATACTCACAAGTTTGAAGCCCGCTATCTGGATGGATTAATCGGGCCTTATCCTGAAAGAAAAGATTTGTATGTACATCGTTCGCCTATTCATTCCGCCGAACGTTTATCTTGTCCCGTTATCTTCTTTCAAGGATTAGAAGATAAAGTGGTTCCGCCCAATCAAGCGGAAATGATGGTAGAGATATTGAAAGCTAAAGGTTTGCCGGTTGCTTATGTTGCTTATGAAGGGGAACAGCACGGTTTTCGCCGCGCTGAAAATATCAAAAGAACTCTTGACGGCGAATTCTATTTCTATTCGCGGGTGTTTAAGTTTGAGTTAGCTGAACCTGTGGAGGAAGTGGTGATTTTCAATCTTTAGAAAACATTAAGTTTGCAGGTGCTGGGTCTTCCCTAAAACGCACCTGCAAGCTTTATCATAATTCGCAAATTTTAAAGGTGATTTACTTCACAAATTTTGCTGTTTACTATCACATCTTTAAAGGGAGTACAGCTTAAAATTTTATAGTGCGATCGCCTTTTGTTGTTGCAGAAACGCCCGATCGCGATCGTCGAGTTAGAGAATCAATTACTATGCAAACTCCTGTCCACCTGATTCCATCTGCTTTGGGCGAGCTGTTTGCCGAAGTGAATCAAAATGGCTACATTACTCTAGCGGATAGGTACGGTTTGATGGCTGCTATTTTGGATGAAACTTTGACTGAGGAAGACAAACGCTCGATCGATCGCCTGCTGCGCTCTGTGTGCCGAGGAAAGATAAAATTAGTTAACGAATTGTCTATGATTAGGTAAGTGCCGATAATTTTACTTGACTGTAATTTTAAAAATATCAACACTCAAAAAAAAGCCCCAATTGTCTCGTAATTGGGACTTCCATCGAGGAAAATCTTTTTAATTTTTCATCGAGATAGGACTAAGGCAAAAAAGGTTTGGCGCGCGAATTATAGCGCCATACGGTTCAGTTAAAACTATTTATTCCGGGCGAGATCCCCCTAAATCCCCCTTAAGAAGGGGAGTAGGGGTTGACTTTGAGTAATTTCTTGTCCCCCCCCTTTTTAAGGGGGGCTAGGGGGGATCGAGCTTAACTGAACCGTATTGAATTATAGCGGTAGGGTGTGCAGTGCACACCTTACATATAGAAGTTTTGCGTAACTGCTGAACAAGTTTAACGTGCAGGTATAGTTGTCGCCAACTGTAACTTGCTCAAACTTTCTTCAGGCTGAAAATCCATGTGATAGGTGAGTGCCGAAGGAATCCCGAGTACGCAGCACGGAAAATTATTCCCTAGTTCCCTAACCAGCCGATGGTTGCCAGAATCGCAGCCCAAGAAGAGTAAATTTGCTGATTCTAATTCAACCACATTTCTCAGTTCTGTAGCAACCCGCCCGATGCGTAAATGAGCTTTGAATAAACCGCGCCATTCCTCAGCCAAACAGCGCGCTTGCCACAGCAACTTATCTGCTACTTCGTACTCATTCTTTGGACCAAAAATTGCTTGGAAATAATGCGGATCTAGCCAAGTTTTCGGCTGGGATATCGATGGGATTTCGGTTGGTAAAGCGATCGCAGGCGCTGCACAGTTAAGGGCAAATGCTTCCTCTAACTCCGACACTTTCGGCTTGGCAGCCAAGGCATTTCCCACAGCAACTTTGCAAGTATCTTCTCCGTAACTTTTGGGCGCTTCGTCGATCACGTAGACAACTTGAACCGTGACTTCTTTAGTTGTTACTAAACGAGTTTGATGCGCCATCCAAAGGGTAATGTCCAGAGCTGTTTGACTTTTGGGAGAACTGTTGTAACCGACAATAAAATTGACTGTTTTTGCCTGTTGTGGAGATTTTAATTTCTTAGAAATTGGCACTTTTGGCTCCGGCAGCAATACCATTTCTTCTGCTAAATTTTGGTATCCCAATGCACTTTCAAAACGCGCTAACATTGTTTTGAGATTCACAGGCTTGACCTCTCTTAAGTGAATTGTTTGGTCTGTCCGTCGGGCGTTATTCGTCTTGGGTAAAGTAGCGATCGAGAAAATTCAAAGCATAGTTGCGGAGTTCGTAATACTCCTGGGATTCCCGCAACTCTTGGCGATCGCGCGGGCGCGCAAACGGCACTGACAAAATTTCACCTATCGTCGCAGCCGGGCCGTTTGTCATCAGTACAATGCGATCGGACATATATATAGCTTCATCCACATCGTGAGTAATCATCATTGCAGCTTGTCTGTGATTTTCCCAGATATCCAGCACCTGTTTCTGCAACTTGCCACGAGTCAGAGCATCCAGCGCTCCAAACGGTTCGTCCATTAATAACATTTTCGGTCGAATCGCCAAAGCTCGCGCAATCCCAACCCGCTGTTTCATGCCTCCTGAAATTTCGTCTGGATATTTATCGGCTGCTGCCGTTAAGTTTACCATTGCTAGATGTTCGTTGACAAGACTAATCTTCTCCGGGCGGCTAAGACTTCGCAAAACTTCATCAACGGCCAGCCGAATATTTTCCCGCACCGTCAGCCAAGGCAGCAATCCGTAGTGCTGAAATACCATCATGCGATCGGCTCCCGGTTTGCGAATTTCTTTTCCTTCCAGTGTCACCATTCCCCTGCTCTGTTTTTCCAAACCAGCCACTATTTTTAGCAGCGTTGATTTGCCACACCCAGAGTGACCGATTACCGAAATAAATTCGTTTTCTCCAATACTTAAATTGATATTGTCCAAAACGCTAAATTCGCTACCGTCCGCATTTTTATACGACTTGAACAAATTGTTAATTTCCAGAAATTCAGGCTGCTTCTTGACTTGGTTGCTGGCTTCGATAGAAGTAGAAAAGTATTGAGTCATGGTATTCTCCTAAAAAGTAGTAAAGTGTTAATGGAATTTTCTTGCTATTGCCTAAATCCTAAAATTGGGCAGTCGGTTTCAACCGACTTTAGCTATTAGCCAGGGAATAAATTCCCTGGCGGGACATTAGGAAAAGCGCAACATCTCAAACATTAAGACTGAAAAAAAGACTGAGGGCGGTTGGCTCGAATTTCAAAACTCTTCAAATAACCCACCGGATCGCTTGGATCAAATGCCTTTTTATCAATGAAAAGTTCTGCAGGTTCCACTTGGTAATCCTCCTTCGGACAATCGATCCCCATTTCGGCAACAATCTTGCGGTAAAGGTCGGTTCTCCAAGCTTTTTTAGCTAATTCCTCAGCATTTTTTGGCACTTCCTTAATCTGTCCCCAGCGAGCGGCTTGAGTCATCAACCAAATACTCTGAGACTGCCACATAAATGTTGAATGATTTCCCGGTATTTGAGGCAAATTCTTAGGAATGTCATAGAAAATAGTTGCATCTTCCGATTGTATGGTGCGGTCTTTTTCGTCAAACCCTCCATAGTTGTAGTCGCCAACTATTGCCGGTCGCGTAAATTTGTCGATCGCCCCTTTTTTCGGTTTCGCCCCCGTAAACGATCGCTCAGTCAGCAGCGCCGATATTTCACTGCGATTTTCCGGCTTGCTGCAATACTGACAAGCTTCCACCATTGCCTTAACCAGCGAGTAATAAGTCTTCGGATTTTCCTCAATGAATGATTCCATTACTCCCAAAAGGCGATCGGGATGTCCCAGCCAAACTTCCTTGCCTTGCACGAAGGTAAAACCCACTCCCAAATTGCCTTGAATTGCCCGCGTATTCCAAGGTTCGGCCACCATGTAAGCCTGCATGGCACCAATCCTGATGTTCGTTACCATCTGCGGCGGCGGCACAATAATTACCCGAAATTCTTTGAACGGATCGACACCGGCAGCCGCCGATATGTAGCGGACAAAGTATTCGTAAATCGCAGAACTCAGAACCACTGCCCAAACTCTTTTTTCCGGCGGCTGACTGTCAAAAAAAGCGCGAAATTGTTTGCCAAATTCTTCCAAATTACCGTTGTATTCGTGCCACGGGCGTAAACCGGAATCCCACATAGCTTTGTTCATCGTCATGGCGTTGCCGTGGCGGTGAATTGTCATTGCCGCGCACAGGGGTGCGTGGCGCGCTCCTTCAGCGCCAACTCGGGCGTTTGTGACGGCGCCGGATACGACTGGGGAGGCGTCGAGGCGGCCGAAGATTACGCCGTCGCGGGAGGTTGCCCAGCTTGCTTCGCGGTTGAGTTGGACGTTTAAACCGTATTTGCGGAAAAAGCCTTTTTTCCAGGCGATCGCAAATGGTGCACAATCGTTAACCGGCACGTATCCTACGGTTAAATTTGGTTTTTCTAAGGTTCGGGAATCGACAACCGGCTTTACGGCTAAGGCTTCTTCTGTGAGTCCTTTTGCCGATCGATCCGCGCTAATTGCACAACCAGATAAAGCCATACCCGCCGCCGCCATTCCCATCCCTTGCAAAAACTCTCGGCGGTTCCATTCATTGGAAAACTTGTCACTCATATTTAATTTGACTAATGACTGTTGACTGTTAACTGTTGACTGTTAACTGTTGACTGTTGACTGTTAACTGTTAACTGTTGACTGTTGACTGTTGACTGTTGACTGTTGACTGTTAACTGTTGACAACTGACAACTGACAACTGACAACTGACAACTGACAACTGACAACTGACTAATGATTAATGACCGATCGATGCGTTACCAATTCCTGAACTTTGTCAACTGCAGCGTCGAGCAACAATCCAGTTAAACCAATTACCAACACCGCTAAAAATACCGAGCTCAGATTCAAACGGCTCCACTCATCCCAGACAAAAAAGCCAATTCCCACACCGCCTGTCAGCATTTCCACCGCAACAATCACCAGCCAAGCAATCCCCAAACTAATCCGCAAACCTGTAAAAATGTATGGCAAACTCGCCGGCCAAATTATTTTGGTAATCCGCCTCCAGCGCGGCATTTCCAACACTTGCGCCACATCCAGATAATCCTGGGAAACGCTAGAAACTCCCAAAGCTGTGTTGATAATTGTCGGCCACAAAGACGTGATGAATATGACAAAAATTGCCGACGGCTCTGCTAAATTAAAAATCGATAAAGCTATGGGCAGCCAAGCTAGCGGCGACACCGGTTTGAAGATTTGAATCAGCGGATTGAGCGCCATCATTGCCGGTTTCGACATCCCGATGAGAAATCCCACGGGAATCGCCACTGCTGCACCTAGCAAAAATCCCACCAACACCCGTCGCAAACTCGCTAGCAGCAGCCAGCCAATGCCTAAATCTCCCGGCCCGCGCTGATAAAATGGATGCAATATGTAATCTAAATTAGCTATTAACGCCTGATAGGGAGTGGGAATCAAATCGCTGTTGAAGCTGGCAACAATCCACCACACACCCAGAATTCCCAAAAAACCCGCAGCAGGTAACAAAACCGCATCTCGGATGACAACGGGTTTGACCCTCTTCCACGTTGCAACTCCTGCAAGTGCGATCGCAGATAAATTAAGCTGTATGAACATTTCAATCTCCTTCAGAGTCAGGGCAGGTACAAGAATCTTGAACAATACCAACCTGAGACACTGACGAAGCCAAACAATCTTTTTCAGAACATTTGGCTTTTCAGTCTCTTCTCAATGCCTGCGAAGTTAGCTGACGGGCTAGGACTGAGAGATGTCCTTCTCCTTAGATTTCAAAATCAAAAATTACACTCTAATTTGGCAATTTTTAACTTTGCTTTTTAATTCTCTAGAGATTCGCCCCGAAAATTGGTTCCTCCGCTCCAGCCACACGCTTGGTTCGATCGCGCGGTGCTCGATTAGGCTTGACTTTTTAAGCCAATTTCAATAAAGGTAGCACGAGCATTTCATTTTGTCAATATGTCTTGAGGAGTAGCTATTTGCGATCGGCAAATCTCCAAAGTTGAGAGAAAATTCCAAAAGTTAATTAATTAAACTCACCTAGAGAGATAAAATGCGATCGGCCACTTCTTTCTCTACTTGAGCCATGAGAGACTTTAGCCTCGCGCTGCAAGATCGAATTGACATAATTATACAAAACTGGATCGAAGCTGTACGCTCCGACGACCAACTCGAAACCGCTAAGGAACTCACCTACAATGGCGTGCGCGACAGCGTTCCAATGGTACTGCAAGCGATCGTAACGATGCTTTCCCAATCCCAAGAGAGCGACATTCGCACACTCGTAGAAAAAAGTTTAGAACACGGAACTCTCAGGGCAAAACAAGGCTACGACGCCGAAGAAATTGCGCGGGAATACCGCTTGCTGCGCTGGGTAATTTTCGAGGCTTTAGAGCCAGAATTGTTCAAAGCCTCTGCCAGAGAAGTCAGCAGAGCTTACCGCTTAATTGACACGGCGCTCGACGAAGTAATTGCTAAATGTTTCCAAACCTTTACCCAGGAAAGATTCCAAGAACTAAAGGATTTGCAAAACCAATTGCAACTTACAAATCAAGAACTGACTCGCTTAGTTCGCGCCAATCAAGAGAACTTATCTCACTTAGCTCACGAATTAAAAACTCCCCTCACCTCTATTATCGGCTACTCAGATTTATTTTTGCGCCAGCAACAAATTTATTCCGAAATTAAAGGTTCTGTTCCCAATATAGGACATATTGATAGAGTCCTCAACAGCGGCCGACTGTTGCTGAGATTGATTAACGATACTCTGGAAATTTCGCGGTACGAAGCCGGACAAATAAAGTTACAGCTAGCGCCAATCAGCCTGCCAGAGGTACTCAACAATGTTGTTGAAATAATCGAGCCTTTAGCGAAAGCCAAAGGTTTAGAGATAGCTGTTGAGTGCCATCTCTCAGACGATCAAGTGGTGACAGATTGCTTGCGCTTGCAGCAAATTATCACAAACTTAACCAGCAACGCCATTCGCTACACCACAGCCGGTACTGTTACAATAAAAAGCGAAATTTTGCCAGCAGATAAATATTGGACAGTAACTGTCTCAGATACAGGAATTGGCATTGCTCATGAAGACTGCGATCGGATTTTTCAACCCTATTTTAGAGCCGACAACTCCCTGAGTGCTGGCATTCCTGACAGTACCGGCTTAGGGCTAGCAATTGTCGCTCGATTAGTCAAGCTCTTGCAAGGTAAAATCGAATTAGTTTCTGAAGTAGGAGTTGGCTCGTCCTTCACTGTAATTTTCCCCTTAGAATTGGATGGATTTTAGATGCTTTAGTATTACCTACCAATTTTTCTTCCCTCTTCCCTATGACTTCTTCCTTCTTCCTTCTTCCTTCTTCCTTCTTCCTTCTTCCTTCTTCCTTCTTACTTCTTCCTTCTTCCTTCTTCCTTCTTCCTTCTTCCTTCTTCCTTCTTCCTTCTTCCTTCTTCCTTCTTCCTTCTTC